>JAAYNB010000248.1 GCA_012521085.1 Clostridiales bacterium
ACTACAGAATTTGACATCCTGTATAAAACAATTCCTAAAAGAATGAAGATTATTATACTTAAAATACTAAGTGTAATAACATTTTTATAGATAATCGACTGCATATCTCCCACGGAATAATCTAGATGTAATGCTCCCATATGATTCCCCTCAATGATTAAAGGAATGCTTATTGCATAAACTTTTTCTTTCTTCTCAGGACGAAAATATTCACTAAAATGTATAGTACCTTCCTCTGCAGCTATCCTGCTTCCTTCATCTTGAAACACCTCTCCTATAAGGGTTTTATCACTACTAGCAATTACCTCCATGTCCCTATTAAGCAGCATTGCATCAATTATGTCTTCATGAGACATTATATTTTCTATTTCACTTTGATAGCTTAATTTATCTTCAATGTTCTTGATTTCATTGGCGGTTATCCCTACTTGGATAAATGTTCCATTTGATCCCTTAATGTATCCAAATTTTACAAAATCGCCTGACAATGTATCTTTTCTAATATCTTCAAATACTTCCTTTTCATTATTATTGATGAAATCATATACAGGATGCCCTTCTGTTGCTACCCATCCTATATTGTCAGCTATGGTAGAATAAATAATTCTACCTTCTTTATCGTACCAAGATATTTCATTAACCCCTAATTCATTAGATATTTTTCGTAATAAATCATTATTTATATTATCTTCATTCTTAATAACAGCTTTTCCCACATCACTGATTCTAACTTCTAGCATTGAATTTAGCATTTCTAATAATTTTGAATTTTGTATAAGCCTTCCTATAACAGTTTCAGATATAAATTCTATATTGTGCTTAATTTCTTCCTGCAAGCCTTCCCTCATCATATAAGAAGAAGTAATCGTCACTCCTACTATGGCTATAAGCACAATTAATAATGGCATTAAAATTAACTTCTTCTTAATTGAACCTTTTTTTGTATTTTCTCTTGAAATTTTTGTTAAATTTTTTCTTAAACCTTTGCTCTCCAAGTTTTCCACCCTTTCATTTTGTATTTTGTTATCTATAATTTATAAAATACATACTTCTACTATCTCTTAAGTATTTTTAAATTTATTTTAAATTTCTATAGATTATAATTTAAAATATAAAAAATATTGTAGAAAATAGTAATAAGCATGCGCTTTTATTCATTTAAGAATAAGAAAACTACAAAATTATTCAGAGAAGGTTCCCTGAAGAGCCGCAGCATATATGTCTAACTTCTCTAGAACGATATTATTATAACACATATAGAGTTATAATAACACTATTAGAGTTAATATTTATTATAAAATGATATAATTTGTCGGAATTTTATTTAGTTGTTTGTTTCCATCTCAACCATTACTTTTATCACACGTAGGATTCTTTCTTGCTCCTTACTTGGCAAGTGATTTATTTCCTCCCAAAGATTAGAGGCTTTTATTTCATTACCCTTAACTAAAACATCCTCAAGTAGTATATCAGTAGATACTTCCAAAGCATTGGCAATCCGTATAAATGTTTCTAATCTAGGGATCTTAACACCCCTTTCAATAGCGCTCATATAATTAGGACTTAAGCTCACACACTCTGCTAACTCTTCTTGTTTCATCCCTAATTCTTCTCTACGATTTTGAATTCTTTTTCCTATATTTGATAAATCCATTTTTTCACCTTCCTAATAGAGTTACTCTAATACCTTTAGTATAGTTTTTTGACTAATTCTAATACAGTATCTATAAGCGTTACATCAACTCTATAGGATATGTAATTGCACAAAGATTACACGAGTTTAGTAATATGAATTTTCATTCTTATGGATTTCCTTTGATTTTTATTATATTTATCTTTTAAGGTTCATCCTACTTAATCCTTAAACACAACTTTTCCATATGATTACCTTATATACATATTATTGATTGCCTTTTTACACATTAAAAACTATGTTTTTAAATTAAAAAGCCATACACGCTCTGTGTAAGGCTATAGCTAATGTATAGTATGTAAAGAATGTTCATTAATCTTATCTGTGGTTGTTTTTTCTGATAGTGCCCATAATAAATCCTCCCATTGTTGCAACCGACAATATAGTTCCTAATTGAGGAAAATTCATGTAATCATGCCCAAACGC
>JAAYNB010000249.1 GCA_012521085.1 Clostridiales bacterium
CCTGTGATGAAGAACTGGTATGACCCACAGCATCAACTATCTGAACAATTAAACCTTTTATATTTTCTGTCATATTATTAAAAGCATTAGCAAGTCTACCTATTTCATCTTTTCTATCTAGAAATTCTACATTTAACTCTTGAGTCAAATCACCCTCTGCAATTACTTCGGAAAATTCAGTGATTTTTTCTATTGGCCTTGTGATATTATTTGATACAAATAATACAATTAAAGAAATTATTAAAATACTTCCTATACCAGAAATTACAAATGTATTAAACATTGCCCTAGCATCAGCCATTATTTCATCTTGGGAAATAACTACACTAAATGACCAAGGGGTTTCGGTTCCATTAATTAATATAGGAGCAAAACTTTTAAGGGCTTCCTTGCCTAAAGCATCAGCCCATGCTATATGGGTATAACGCTCCCCTGATTTGACAACATTAGTAATAATTTCAGCATTTTCTTCAGTAAAATCAAGTGTTATCTTGCCAATATAATCATGATTTTTATGGGCAATTACCAATCCTTCATTGGATAATACTCTCCCAAAACCAGTGTCATATAATACCAAATCATCTACCACTGACTGTATTCTATCAAATACTATATCTACTCCTACAACCCCTATAATTTCATTGTTGTGATAAATAGGTTGGCATAGGGAAGAAATATGCATTGTATTGTTTCCAACAGTATATGGATATGGTTCTGTTACAAGTGGTTTACCTGAATTTAAAGGTGTTAAATAATAATCCCCTGCACCTGGAATATCATAATCTTTTAATGGTTCTAATTTTAGATCCCCTTTATCACGATACCAATAGGGTACAAATCTTCCCGTTACATCATGACCTGGCTTATTTCTATATTCCTCATCTTTTCCATCAAAAGCATTTGGTTCCCAACCTACCCAAACAGCAGTAAAATCAGGTTGATTATCTAATACATTTTGTAAAATACTATTTACAATGTCTCTATCTGTTAATTCCTCTTCTTTTAAACCTGATAAGGATTGTGATAGAGTTCTAACTACAGACATATAATCTTCTAAATCTGCTCTTATTTGATTGGCATATTCTGTTGCAATGGCTTGTCCAATCTCCTGTCCATTTTTATAAGCAACATTACGTGAATAAATAGTTAAATAGCTAAAGACCCCTCCAAATATAAGTACGATTGTAAGTAAAATTGAAACTAACATTTTTGTTCGTAACTTCATTTTAATCTGTCCTCCTAAATTTGATTTTTAAAATAATATCCACAGTTATTGAATTTCTCCCTATTATGTATTTTATGGTACTAAATAATTATAAAAATCCTAAAATTTAATGATTATAACATAATTAAGAATACTTTTTACAACTCTTCTTAAAATTTAAGACACCTGTCTTATACCCAATTTGTAGTACAATTATAATTTATTCTTCAAATGACAATATATATATCTAATTTAGCCAAAAAATTATCCACCAGGAAACTGGTAGATAAATATATATAATTGCATAAGTTTTTAATTTTCAAATGCTATATTAATTTCAATAGGAATTTCCTCCGCAAAAAGTTCAATACATAAAGCTTGACTAGAACTCATCTTAACTGACACATTTTCACCATGAAGTA
>JAAYNB010000250.1 GCA_012521085.1 Clostridiales bacterium
ATATTAATCCTATGAACTTTGCCCTAACACAAATGTTTTTAACTATACCTACAATGTTAGTTGGGTATAAATTTTATACCGTTGGATTTAGGACTTTATTTAAAGGTAGTCCTAATATGGATTCTTTGATTGCCATTGGAACAAGTGCAGCATTTATATATGGAGTCTATGCGGTACTTGAAATTTCTAAAGGAAATCATGCAATGGCCATGGATCTTTATTTTGAGTCAGCTGGGGTAATTATTACATTAATTCTATTGGGAAAATATTTAGAATCTGTGTCCAAGGGAAAAACATCTCAGGCTATAAAAGAGCTAATGGGTCTACAGCCTAAGACAGCCACAGTAATACAAGATGGTAAAGAAATTATTCTTCCCATAGAAGAGGTAGAGGTAGGAGATATTATCCTAGTAAAACCTGGTGAAAAAATTCCTGTAGATGGTGAGGTAGTAGAAGGATATACATCTGTAGATGAATCTATGTTGACAGGAGAAAGTATACCTGTAGAAAAAAATATAGGGGATAGTGTAACAGGAGGAAGTATTAATAAAAATGGTTCCATCAAATTTAAAGCTAAGAAAATAGGCAAAGATACAACTCTTGCTCAAATAATTAAGCTAGTAGAAGATGCTCAAGGTAGTAAAGCACCTATTGCAAAGATGGCAGATGTTATTTCTGGATACTTTGTTCCAATAGTTATAGGAATTGCTATAGTCTCTTCTGGTCTATGGTATATAACTGGACAATCAACAACCTTTGTACTTACTATATTTATTTCAGTTTTAGTCATAGCTTGTCCTTGTGCATTAGGATTGGCCACACCAACAGCAATTATGGTAGGTACAGGCAAGGGCGCAGAATATGGTGTCTTGATAAAAGGTGGAGAGTCTTTAGAAACCACACATAAAATTCAAACAGTCGTATTTGATAAGACAGGAACTATAACTGAGGGAAAACCTAAGGTAACAGATATTATTACAAATGGAAGTATTTTAGAGGAAGAGTTATTAATATTAGCAGCTTCTGCAGAAAAAGGTTCAGAGCATCCCTTAGGGGAGGCAATTGTAAAAGGTGCTGAAGAAAAAGCATTAGAACTAAAAAATGTAGATAATTTTATGGCAATACCTGGACATGGTATACAGGTTAAAATAGGTGATAAAAATCTATTGTTAGGAAATAAAAAATTAATGGATGATAAAAATATTCATATCACCTTAGAATCAGATGCAAATAGATTAGCCAGTGAGGGTAAAACTCCAATGTATATTGCCATAAATAATGAATTAGCAGGCATTATTGCAGTGGCTGATGTATTAAAAGAAAGTAGTATAAAGGCAATAGAAAAATTACATGAAATGGGTATAGAAGTAGCAATGATTACTGGAGACAATAGACGAACAGCAGATGCCATAGCAAAACAAGTTGGAATAGATATTGTATTGGCGGAAGTTTTGCCAGAAGATAAGGCAAATGAAATTAAAAAACTCCAAGAATCAGGTAAAAAGGTGGCTATGGTGGGAGATGGTATAAATGATGCTCCAGCTCTAGCACAAGCAGATGTTGGTATGGCCATAGGTTCAGGTACAGATGTGGCAATGGAATCAGCAGATATTGTCTTGATGAGAAGTGATTTAATGGATGTTGTAACAGCTATACAATTAAGTAAAAAAACCATTAAAAATATTAAAGAAAATCTATTCTGGGCTTTTGGATATAATACATTAGGTATACCTGTTGCAGCAGGTCTATTATATGCATTTGGAGGACCATTACTAAATCCTATGTTTGCAGCAGGAGCCATGGCACTTAGTTCAGTATCAGTAGTTACCAATGCCCTAAGATTAAGAAAGTTTAAACCATCTCATGATTAAGAATATTTGATGGATAAATCTTAAAAATTAAAGTTTTATATTTTGTAATTAAATTTTGCAATAAGCAAATTATTATATAAATTAACTGGAGGTATCTAACTATGAAAAAGAAAATTTTTATTGAAGGTATGAGTTGTGGACATTGTTCAGGACGTGTAGAAAAGGCTTTAAAAGAACAAGAGGAAATAAATGATGTAGTAGTTGATTTAGAAGGTAAAAATGCAGTAATAGAATTAAATCAAGATTTAGCTGATGAAAAAATTACAGAGATTATAGATGATATAGGTTATGATGTAGTAAAAATAGAAAAATTATAGTAAAATAATTATATCCCCTTATTAAAATGATTTAGCATTTTAAATAAGGGGATATATTATATTAACAATTAGTATTATAATTAATTAAGAAAACTATATTATATATATTAATATTCAATTAGCTATAATACTTTTAGTATAAATATATAAGAAAGAGGTGATTATAGTGGAATGTAATAATTGCTCACATAAAGATGGATTTTCAGATAAAAATTGTATAAGTTCTGTTCCCATATTTAGCAATCTAACAGAAGAAGAAGTTTGCCAGATTGCTGAGATAACAATTAGTAGGCAATATAAAAAAGGTGAAAATATATATTTAGCTGGTGAAAAAAGCGATAGATTATATGTTATACATATTGGAAAAGTAAAAATAAGTAGGATCTCAGAATCAGGAAAAGAACAAATAATAAGATTATTAGGACCAGGAGATTTTATGGGGGAATTATCACTTTTTACTTCAACTATTTTAAATAGTAATGCAGAGGTATTGGAAGATGCCACCATTTGTGTTATAGAAGGTGAAAAATTAAGATATATTATAAATCAAAATCCAACTATAGCAACAAAAATTATAGAGGAATTAAGTATGAGATTACAGAATGCAGAAAATTTAATTGAATCCCTAAGCCTTTATGATGTTGAACAAAGAGTGGCAGATATATTACTGAAAATGGCCGGTGATAAAGATGAGATAGTATTGTCTATGACTAGAAAGGACTTGGCCGCACATATAGCCATGAGTCAGGAAACACTTAGTAGAAAATTATCATTTTTCCAGGAAAAAGGTTGGATATATCAAATAGGTCATAGAAAAATAAATATATTAAA
>JAAYNB010000024.1 GCA_012521085.1 Clostridiales bacterium
CAAATGTGTTAAAGTTTTCGCCCAGGTTAATGTGTAAAATTGCACCGCCACCACAATAATTATCTAGTTTAGCAGCATCTATTCTATGCCAAATGCTCGTTTCTTCTTTAAGTGGTATCCACTGATTGCCATAAATATAGCAATTTTCTCCTAATCTATCATTAATATATCTATTACCAAAATATATTCTATCTTTTTTATTTAATTTTATTGCCGCGGATTCAGCTGGGATTTGCTCAATATTTGACATATATCCATATTCATCTATAGTTGTTTCATTTAATTTTAATATGGTGTTAAACATTTTTTGTGCTATTTCAAAACCTTTTTCATTGTAATAATAGCCTTGTTCATCTCTACTGATTCCGCCTAATATTTTCATAGCTTCATATACCCCATTAATTCCAACAGTTGCAAATTGGTCATCTAGCGACATCATATTATATGAATAAAGTGGTAATAAACCTTTTTTAATTAATTTTTTAAGTGTGTTTCTATGCGCAAAATGATATTTGTGTATTAATTTTGTTTTCTCTTCAACTAGTTTTATAAAATCATCTTCATTTTTAGATAACAAAGCTAATCTCACAAGATTCAATGTTACAACTTTAGTTGAGCCTACGTTAACATCTGAACCACCTATGCTGTTAAATATCTTATTTTTATTCAACTCATCTTTATTTGAAACAAGTCTACAGCATGATGCTAAGCTAGTTGCCTCCTCTACGTTCATTATATTCACATCGTTAAACCCATATTTCCAATTGTGCTCTACTACCATTTTTGCAGTTTCTTCATCAAGATATTTTCCATCTCTAAAAATTAAACTTGCAGATATTACTGGAAATGTATACCATTTTTCTTTTCTTAATTCTCCTACATAATCTAAAAAATCTTGTTGAAATTGCATTATACCGTCTAAATGGGTTATTATATCGCTTCCATCTGGATATTTTTCTTCACTAAAAAACTTAGCTATATGGTCTACATCTAATATGGAAAAATTAGTATAAGCTGATTGAATTCCTGATTTTAAATACGGTTGGTTAAGATTAAAGATTACTTCTTGAAATTTTTGATTTCTGTATTTAGTTGTTTGCTCATCTGTCATATTTTGTGTATCTTTTTGATAAAAATAATAAGCATATATTAAATAATCAGGTAGTCCTGTAGCACCAGCAGTTTGATTAGTTGTATAGGATACAAATTCTAACACATGATGGTTAAAAGTATCCCAATGCTGAGGTGGATTTGCTCTCATTTCTTCTATAAAATATAACCCTTTTTCTACTATTGGTTTTAATGAAAACGCAAAACAATAAGGTTGATAAGAACTTAAAAAACTATCATGTTCATATAATTCTCCATTTACAGCAGATTCTAAAAATTCATTTGCAACATCTATACCAAATTCTTCTTTCATTTCTATATATAATTTATTTCTTGATAATAATTTTAAAAATGGTTTATTTGCTTCATTTAACATTGTTGTAATGTTTTTATTTGTTACGTTTGCATTATCATCAATGGTTGCATCTGCAACAGTATTTGTTTTCATAAAATTCTTAAAGAACTTGCAAGTATCTAGTTGATTAGGTGACATCCCCTCAATTCGCATCATTTCATCACCATATTTATCGTGCAAATACTCTAACTGATTTTTAAATTGTCTATCTAATGTCATTGGGAAATTATATTTTGTCATAAACATCATCCTCTCTTTAATTTTATTGATTTTAGTTTTTCATTGTTTTTAAAATCATATATATATTGATTTGTACTCGATGGTAATGTATTGGACACATACAAATCCTTATTATATGAACCTAACACCCCATAATCAATATGCTTTATATATAACTCTAAGTTTTCTTTGCTTATTTGTTCAATTGTTCTCCATGAATATAACACTATTGTCGCATTTTTATATTTTTCTTTAATATAATTTGATAATTCTAATGTGATATCTCTATTATATTTAGCTAGTGGCTCTCCTCCTAATATTGCTACATATAGCTTATTATGAAATTGTAAATAATTGTATATTTCTTTATCGACTTCATGTTTTATTTCATTTATATCATAGTTATATTGAGATTGCTCTTGTAGTTCCCAATTATGACAATCTTCGCATTTAATTGGGTTGTCACATCCAGTTAGATATATTGATATTGCAGGATGTCCTAATCCATTTTTTAATGAATAATCTATTATATATCTTTTTATATTATCACTCCTTTATCTCTTTTTTTAACATTTCAGCAAATTTATATATCATACTCAATTCTCCCATATCATCTGTTGTATCTGCTAATTCATCTTTAATTTTGTCAATTAATCTTATTGTTCTACTATTACATCTATACTTTTGTAGCTTCATAGTATCTTTGACCAATTCCTC
>JAAYNB010000251.1 GCA_012521085.1 Clostridiales bacterium
AGGATAATTATAAACTAATAGATAAAAATGATTTAAATAGAGAGGAATATGAAAAACTTCTTAAGGAATATCCCATTATAAATACAGAGGATTTATACATATTAAATACTAAATCAAAAAAGGTAATTAATAATATGGAAAAACCCTTTGCTAGGGCAATTTTTATATTAGATAATTTAGAAAAAGAATTAGATAATAAAACCTTATCTAAATATATAGATAAGATAAATCCAAATATTTCTCAGAATGGGGATATGTATTTTCACATATCCCAATTTTCCCAAGAGGAATTAGATAGGTTAAATACTGAAATAGACGAGGATTTGGGAATGGATAAATTCCCTGAAAATATGATTAATCAAAGGGCCATTAACTATATAAAAAACAAATATGAGGATATGGCAATTAGCATAATAAAAATCCAATCTAATTATATTCTCTATGTAGGTGGGATAATGTTATTAATATCCCTTTTAACCATGATGGCTTCCGTTGGCATAGGATATATTTCAGCCAAAATTTCAGCTGGTGTAGGCAAGAATTTAAGGAAAAAAGTATTTGAAAAAATCAGCACATTTTCTAATACTGAATTTGATAAATATTCTACTGCTTCATTAATAACTAGAAATACAAATGATATACAACAAATACAGACCATTACCATAATGTTACTGAGAGTTATATTTTTTGCTCCAATTTTAGGTGTTGGAGGGGTTATAAAGGCTCTTAATACAAATGTTTCAATGGCATGGATTATAATGTTAGGGGTTATAGTAGTACTTGGATTAATCAGTATAATATTTTCCATTGCTATACCGAGATATGCAAAAATACAAAATCTAGTAGATAAACTCAATAGAATATTGAGAGAATCCCTAGGTGGAATATTGATTATCAGAGCTTTTAACACACAAAAAATTGAAGAGGATAAATTTGAATCTGTAAATCAGGAATTGACCAAAACCAATTTATTTGTACTTAGAATTATGAATCTCATGAGACCTGGCATGATGCTCATCATGGATTTAATCACTGTCTTAGTAATATGGGTAGCTGCCCATGAGATTAATGATGGTAATATGCAAGTGGGAGATATGATGGCATATACACAGTATACAAGAAGAGTTCTTAGATCATTTTTAATGATATCTATGATATCAACCATGCTTCCTAGAGCATCAGTGTCAGCAAATAGGATTGTAGAAATATTAGATACAGAAACAAGTATTAAAGACCCTGAAAATCCAAAAGAGCTAAAAAAATCAGGTCTTATTACATTGGAATTTAAAAATGTGAGTTTTAAATATCCTGGAGCAAATGAAGCTGTTCTAAAAAATATATCATTTAAGGCAAGATCTGGAGAAATCATTGCTTTTATTGGAAGTACAGGTAGTGGAAAATCAACTTTAGTTAATTTAATACCTAGATTATATGATGTAACAGAGGGTGAGATTTTACTAAATAATATAAATATAAAGGATTTAAGACTTAGGGATTTAAGGGAAAATATAGGATATATACCACAGAAAGCAGTATTATTTACAGGTACCATAGAG
Organism: Clostridiales bacterium; assembly: GCA_012521085.1. Classification (GTDB taxonomy): domain Bacteria; phylum Bacillota; class Clostridia; order Peptostreptococcales; family Natronincolaceae; genus JAAYNB01. The sequence continues at coordinate 1,557 of JAAYNB010000251.1, forward strand.
AGTAATATAAGATATGGAAAAAATGAAAATATTAATGATGAAGATATTTATAAAGCGTTAGAAATAGCCCAGGGCATGGAAATAGTAAATGAAAAAAAAGAGGGACTATCATATCAAATATCTCAAGGTGGTACAAATGTTTCAGGGGGGCAGAGACAGAGACTTACAATAGCCAGGGCCTTGGCTAAAAAATCAGATATACTTATTTTTGATGATAGTTTATCTGCTCTAGATTTTAAAACAGATGCTTTATTAAGAAAGGCCATTAGTAGAGAAATAAATGACAGTATAGTACTAATAGTGGGTCAAAGGATTAGCAGTATAATGAATGCCCATAAAATCATAGTTTTAGATGAGGGAGAAATAGTGGGTATGGGTACACATAGAGAATTACTTAAAGATTGTAATATTTATAGACAAATTGCAGCATCACAATTATCTGAGGAGGAGCTTTTATATGAGTGAAAAGAACACAAGTATTCAAAGACCAAGGATAATAGGTAGAGGTTTTATGGGTGGTTCAAGACATATTAGAAAAAAAGTAGAAAAGCCCAAAGATTTTAAAACAACCTTTAGAAAATTAGTCAATTATTTAAAACCATATACATTTAAAATAATTTTAATAACCATATTCACCATAGTCAGTACAGTCTTTAGTATTATAGCACCTAAAATATTGGGAAAAGCCATAACCAAAACATTTGATGGACTTATGATAAAATTATCAGGAAATATTAATTATGCAATAGATTTTCAATATATATTCAATATTATTCTTATACTGTCCATTATATATATATTATCATCAATACTCTCCTATATAGAAGGATATATGATAGTTGGTATTTCCCAGAGAATATCCTATGATTTGAGGAAAGAAATATCAAAAAAGATAAATAAACTTCCTCTTAAATATTTTGACACAATTTCTCAAGGTGAAGTATTATCCAGAGTTACCAATGATGTGGACACTGTAAGTCAATCCCTTAATCAAAGTATGAGTAGAATTATAACATCAACTACTACATTAATAGGTGTATTGATAATGATGATATCAATTAGCTGGCAAATGACTATTACAGCTATTTTAATGGTGCCCATATCCATGTCCTTAGTAAGATTAATAGTAAAAAAATCACAGGCACATTTTAAAATCCAACAAAAAGCTTTGGGAATGGTAAACGGACATATAGAAGAAGTTTTTGCTGGACATAATATTATGAAAGTTTTTAATGCAGAAGAGGAAATGATAAAAAAATTTGAAGATATAAATGAGGAATTTTATAATTCAGCCTGGAAGGCCCAGTTTATTTCAGGTATAATGAAACCCATAACCATATTTGTAGGTAATGTAGGTTATGTGGTGGTTTCCATTCTAGGTGGTTGGTATGCTATCCAAGGTATTATTGAAGTAGGTGATATTTTAGCATTTATCCAATATATTAGAAATTTAACCAATCCCATAGGAGACATAGCCCAGATTAGTAATGTATTACAATCAACAGTTGCAGCAGCAGAGAGGGTATTTGAATTTTTACATGAGGAAGAAGAAACAGAAGATGTAAAATCCAGTGTTAAATTAAAAGAGATAAAAGGAAGAGTAACCTTTGATAAAGTTAGATTTGGATATAAAGAAGATGAAATAATAATTAATGATTTTTCCATAGATATAAAACCAGGTCAAAAAGTTGCCTTAGTAGGACCTACAGGAGCAGGAAAAACCACCATTGTAAAATTACTTATGAGGTTTTATGATGTGAATGAAGGTAGGATACTAATAGATGGTCATGATATAAAAGATTTCACTAGAGAGGATCTTAGAAGTAATTTTGGAATGGTTCTACAAGATACTTGGATATTTTCAGGTAGTATAAAGGAAAATATTAGATATGGCAGATTAGATGCAGGAGATTTGGAAATAATACAAGCAGCCAAAGCTGCATATGCCCATAGGTTTATTCAGACCCTTCCAGAGGGATATGATATGATTATAAATGAGGAAGCTAGTAATATATCTCAAGGACAAAAGCAATTAATTACAATAGCAAGGGCCATTATTTCAGATCCTAAAATCCTCATATTAGATGAGGCCACATCATCAGTAGATACTAGGACAGAAATACTAATACAAAAAGCTATGGCCAATCTCATGAAGGACAGAACCAGTTTTATAATAGCCCATAGACTTTCAACCATAAGGGATGCAGATTTAATTTTGGTAATGAAAGATGGAGATATAGTGGAACAGGGTACTCATAAAGAACTTTTAGATAAAAAAGGATTTTATTATGAAATATATAATAGTCAGTTTGTAGCATAAAAGATATAATATTTGAACAATTTAATATTGACTATAATATTTATATTTGGTATCATAAAGGTGAAAATTCATATATTTATATCACATGACTGGCGGAAGTGGAAATAACCACATGGAGTGTGATATTAAATGATAGCCGACCGCCTGGGCATACGAAGTCCAGGTGGTTTTTGTATTTTATAACCTCCTGGACTGGATAAAAAAGTCGAGGAGGTACTTTTATGTTTGAAAAAGCATGGCATGGTTTTAAAAAGGGTAATTGGAACAGGAATGTGGATGTAAGGGATTTTATACAAAAAAATTATACTCCTTATACAGGAGATGAGAACTTTTTAGTAGGTCCTACAGAAAAAACAAAAGCATTATGGTCAAAATGTACTGAGCTTATAAAAGAAGAATTAGAAAAGGAAGTACTAGATATAGATATAGAAAACATCTCAGGTATTGATAATTTTTCCGCCGGATATATAGATAGAGAAAATGAAATAATTGTAGGACTGCAAACTGATGCTCCTTTAAAGAGAATAGTAAATCCCTTTGGTGGTATAAGAATGGTACAATCAGCGCTTAAATCCTATGGATATAAATTAGATTCAGTTAAAGAAGAACTCTTTACCAAATATGTAAAAACCCATAATCAAGGAGTATTTGATGTATATACGGAGGAAATGAGAAAGGTAAGAAGTGCTGGACTTATTACAGGATTACCAGATAGTTATGGCAGAGGTAGAATTATAGGAGATTATAGAAGAGTTCCTCTTTATGGGGTGGATTTTCTTATTGAAAAGAAAAAAGAAGATTTTAAAAACTTAGATGGTTTTATGAGTGAAGAAAATATTAAAAAAAGGGAAGAAATAAGTGAACAAATAAAAGCATTATATCAGATAAAAAATATGGCCCTTGAATATGGAATTGATATTTCATATCCTGCAAAGACTGGAAAGGAAGCAGTACAATATTTATACTTTGCATATCTGGCGGCCATAAAAGAAAACAATGGTGCTGCCATGTCATTAGGTAGAACTAGTACTTTTATAGATATTTATATTAATAGAGATTTAGAATTAGGATATATTACAGAAAGTGAAGCTCAAGAAATAGTTGATCAATTTATAATAAAATTGAGAATGGTAAGACATTTAAGAACACCTGAATACAATGAATTATTTGCAGGGGATCCCAATTGGATTACTGAATCCATAGGTGGTATGGGTATTGATGGAAGGACTTTGGTAACTAAGACTTCCTATAGATTTTTAAATGCTTTGAATAACCTAGGTCCTGCCCCTGAACCTAATATGACAATTCTTTGGTCAAAGGATTTACCAGAAAATTTTAAAAAATACTGTGCTAAAATGTCTATAGTAAGTGATGCTCTACAATATGAAAATGATGATTTAATGAGAAAGACATATGGAGATGATTATGCCATAGCATGTTGTGTATCTGCCATGAAGGTAGGTAAGGAAATGCAGTTTTTTGGTGCCAGATGTAATTTAGCTAAAGCCCTTTTATATGCAATAAATGGTGGAGTAGATGAAATAAAAAAAGTAAAAGTTTTAGATGGAATAGATAGAATTGATGATGAAATATTAGACTATGAAAAGGTAAAAAATAGCTTTTATAAAGTGCTGGAAGAAGTGGCAAAATTATATGTAAATACAATGAATGTTATACATTATATGCATGATAAATATGCCTATGAAAGAAGTCAAATGGCTCTACATGATACAGATGTAAAAAGAATTATGGCCTTTGGAGTAGCAGGTCTTTCTGTAGCTGTAGATTCATTAAGTGCTATTAAATACGCTAAAGTTAAGGTAAAAAGAGAAGATAATATTTCTGTAGATTTTCAAGTAGAAGGGGATTTCCCTAAGTATGGAAATGATATTGATGCAGTGGATAATATTGCAGTAGAAATCTTAGAGAAATTTTCAAGTGAATTAAAAAAACATAGAACCTATAGAAATGCTAGACATACATTATCTGTACTGACAATTACATCTAATATAGTTTATGGTAAAAAGACCGGCACAACCCCAGATGGCAGAAAAGCAGGTGAGGCCTTTGCACCAGGAGCTAATCCAATGCATGGAAGGGATATAAATGGAGCATTGGCATCTTTGAATTCTGTAGCTAAATTGCCATATGAAGATGTATGTGAAGATGGAATCTCCAATACCTTTTCTGTAGTGCCACAAGCATTGGGAAATGACATAGAGATTAGGAAGGATAATTTAGTTTCCATATTAGATGGATATTTTATACAAAATGCTCATCATCTGAATGTAAATGTATTAAATAAAGATTTACTTGAAGATGCAATGAATCATCCTGAAAAATATCCTTCTCTGACCATAAGGGTTTCCGGATATGCAGTTAATTTCAATAGACTAAATAGGGAACAGCAATTGGAAATAATAAAAAGAACTTTTCATAGGGCGAGATAGATATGGATAAAAAAATAATAGGACAAATACATTCCATAGAGTCCATGGGCTTAAATGATGGCCCTGGTATTAGAACAGTAGTCTTTTTTCAAGGGTGCAGGTTGAGATGTATCTATTGTCATAATCCGGATACTATACCCTTTAATAAAGGTATGGAAATTACATTGGAACAATTAATAAATAAAATAATAAGATTTAAACCATATTTTGAAACTTCCAATGGTGGAGTTACATGTTCAGGTGGAGAACCATTATTACAAGCAGAATTTTTAATAGAATTTCTAAAATTATGCAAAAAAAATCATATCCATACCACATTAGATACTACAGGGTTTGGAGTGGGAAGATATGATGAAATCCTTAAATATACAGATTTAGTATTACTGGATATTAAACATGTAAATCACAGAGGATATAGGCATATATGTAATGGAGATTTTCGTGAATTAGAAATATTTATAGAAGAACTAAATAGATTTCATATAGATATTTGGGTAAGACATGTGGTAGTACCTGGACTTACAGATAATGAAGAACATATAAAAAAATTAAATGAGATAATAAATACAATAGATAATGTAAAAAAAGTTGAGCTACTTCCATATCATACCCTAGGTGTACATAAATATAAATCTATGAATATGGAATATAAATTGGCTGGAATAAAAGATATGGATAGAGAAATTGTAAGAAGACTTGAAAAGAAGGTAATTATAGATAATTATAGTAAATAATATAAGGACAGGATGATATATCCTGTCCTTATGGTTTTTGTAAATAAAAGAATATACTTGTTGGATAAGCAAATTTTATGGTATATTAACTATAAGTATACAAAAGAAGAGAGGTGTAGATAGTACATATGAATATATCACAGGATTTACTTTTAGATGCTCTATTTATGCATGCTCCAGTGGGAATATCCATCTCTCATGATATCTATGGAACAAAGGGTAAAGATGAACAAATTACCTATATTAATCCCATGGGTGAAAAAATTCTTGGACGGTCAAGGGAAGAATTAATAAGAGAGGGTTGGGCCAAGTTTACACATCCTGATGATTTAGAAGAAAATATTAAATATCATGAAAAAATTAAATCTGGAGAGATTGATAGCTATTCTATGGAAAAAAGGTTTATTCGGCCAGATGGTTCAATAGTTTGGGTAGATATGATGGTGTTAAAATTAAATCTTGGAAAGGACAGTAATTATAATCATTTAGCCATAATTCAAGACATTACAGAACGAAAAAAAATAGAGATGGCTCTATCAGAAAGTGAAAGAAGTAAATCCGTATATTTATCCCAATTTCCTGGTATGGCATATAGATGTTTAAATGACGAAAAATGGACTATGCAATACATATCAGAGGGAGTAAAAGATTTAACGGGATATGATGTGGAAAATCTACTATATAATAGAGATGTAGCCTTTGTAGACTTAATAGTGGAGGAATTTCGTCAACCTATTTATGCTGAATGGCAAAGAGTATTGAAAGAAAAAAAGTCCTTTAAAATGGAATATCAGATTATAACAGCCAGTGGAGAAAAGAAATGGGTCATAGAAATGGGCCAGGGAATATATAATTCAGGGGATGAAATAGAGGCCTTAGAAGGTATAATACTAGATATTTCTGATAGGAAGAAAATTGAAGAAAATCTTAGATATTATAGTGAGCATGATAGTTGGACAGACTTATATAATATGCAATATTTAAGAAGGATTTTGAAAGAGGATATAAATAAAAAAGGCACAAAACCAAGGGGATTGATTAGTATTAATTTAAGTGCTGTACAATCTTTAATAATGTCCTATGGATTTTATTATGTTCAAGATTTAATTAAAAAAACAGCTGAAGCCCTAAAGTTATTTGCTACAGATAATTCATTACTTTTTAGAACATATGAAAATCGATTTACTTTTTATATCAGATCCTATGAAGATAGGATAGAATTAATTGAATTTTCTTTTTTAATAAAGGATATATTAAAACCCATTTGGTCTGTTGAAGGTGTAGGTTGTGGTATTGGGATTTATGAAATAGATGAAGAAGATGTAACAGATATTGATGAAATACTAAAAAAGCTGTTAATTGCATCAGAAAAGGCAATGAGTATGTATGAGGTGGATTTTGGAATTTGTTTTTATGATACAGATATGGAAAAGGCAATAATTCGTGAGGAAGAGATTAAACAAGAATTAACTCAAGCAGTTTTGGGGAATAAGGATAAAAAACTTTATTTAGTTTATCAACCTATTATAGATGTAAAGACCAATAAAATATCATCATTTGAAGTATTAGCTAGATTGAAAAGTGATGATTTAGGTCTGATTCCTCCTATGGAATTTATACCCATTGCTGAAAAGACAAAATTAATTGTACCCATGGGGCAGAAAGTCCTTTACAATGCTTTAAAATTTTTAAAAAAATTAAAAAATCTAGGCTATAAAGATATAAAACTATCTATAAATATATCTTTAATTGAAATTTTAAGAAAAGATTTTGTAAAAAATATTTTAGATATGATTAATAAAATGGATATAAGTCCTAAAAATATATCTATTGAAATTACCGAGTCTGTACTCATATCCAATTATGAAGAAATAAACCAAACAATAGCTGTATTAAAAGACCTAGGATTTTATATTGCCATAGATGATTTTGGAACAGGATACTCATCCTTAGCACGAGGAGATGAATTGAGGGTTAATACTATTAAAATCGATAAATTTTTTATTGATAAATTATTAGTAGTAGAACCAGAGAAATCCATAGTTAAGGATATTATATCCATGATACATAAAT
>JAAYNB010000252.1 GCA_012521085.1 Clostridiales bacterium
AGAAGAAGATATTCCTGAAAAACATAAAAAAATCAGGGACAAGGCTTGGAAGGCAATTAAGGAAATGGTAGATGAGGAACCTGACATTTATCAATCAACTTTTAGAAGAAAGTTAATAAAAAAGGCATCTGAAACTCATGGATTAAGTGAAGCATGGGTTCTAGAATATCTTAAACGTTATTGGAAAAGGGGAAAAACCCGCAATTCATTATTACCTGATTACCGAAATTGTGGTGCTAAGGGAAAGGAGAGAAAGGCAGGCAATGTGAAAAGAGGGAGGCCTAGAATTAATCAGGATATTAAGGGTGAAGGAGTAAATGTAACGGAAGATATTAAGAAAATCTTTCGCATTGCTGTAAATAAATATTATTATACAACAGCAAAGAATTCTCTAACACTTACATATGAACTGATGAGGAAAGAATATTTTACAGATGGCTACAAAAAAGAAAATGGGGTAAAGATACCTATTTTAAAGCCACAATCAGAAATTCCATCTTTCGGGCAGTTTAACTACTGGTTTCAAAAAGAAAGAAATATAAAAAAAGAAATCTCAAGCAGGTATAGCAATAAGAAGTACCAAAAGCAGTATCGGACTATTGTAGGTAATGCGTTGGATGGCGTACTTCAACCAGGTCAATTTGAAATTGACTGCCAGGTGGGAGATGTATATCTAGTATCAAGATACAACAGAAATTGGGTCATTGGTAGGCCTGCTATATACGTAGTAATAGATAAATTCTCTCGTTTAATATGTGGTTTATATATTGGCCTTGAAACAGGTTCTTACGCAGGAGCAATGATGGCACTTGTAAATACTACTACTAATAAAGTAGAATTTTGTAGGCAGTTTGGTATAGAGATAGAAGAAACAGATTGGCCAGTGCATCATCTACCAGAAACCATTATTGCTGACCGTGGTGAATTAGAGGGAGATAATATAGACAATCTTATAAATACACTTAATGTGAAAGTTCAAAATACTCCACCTTACCGAGCAGACCTAAAGTCAGCAGTTGAAAGGTTTTTTGGTTTAACCAATGAACGAATTAAGCCATTTTTACCAGGCGTAATAGACTTGGATGGTCGTGAGAGAGGTGATAAAGACTACAGAATAGCCGCCAAGTTGGATTTACATCAATTCACACGGATAATGATTAAATGCATCCTATATCATAATAATCATTATCATCTAGATTATAACATAAGAGACGAAGATATGCTAGAAGATAATGTTCCTCGCATTCCAATCAAACTATGGAACTGGGGGATAGCAAATCGTGGGGGAACACTTAGGATGGTTTCAGAGGATGTTGTAAAATTAGCACTGATGCCGTCTGATACAGCCACTGTTACTGCGAAAGGAATAAAGTATAAAGATATGTATTATACGTCTAAATCTATATTAAAGAGTGGAGCATTTGAAAATGCGAGAACTATGGGGAGGCAAAAAGTAAAAATAAGTTACGACCCAAGAAATATGAATTATATATATGTCTACCATGATAAGCCTAATGAATATGAGAAATGTTTTCTAATAGATACAAGTAGCCGATATAAGGATAAGGTTTTAGAAGAAATTGAGTATTTATTAACAGTGGAAAAAATGCAAAGAGAAAAGAATCAAGATAATGTGGCACAAGCAAAGACTCAACTCATTGCCGAAATCGAAGATATAGTCCAGCAAGCAGAGGAAGATTACAATAAAGAAACAAGTTTAGTAGAAAGTGATAGACAAAGGATTAAGAATATAAGGGGGAATCGGAAGGCTGAAAAGACAGTAAGGCGATTGGAAGAGGCTTTTGATTTAGGAAGTGGTAGTGAAGATAATCAAAGTATCCCAGGCGAAGAAAAAGAAACTGAAGGAATGAATACATTACAATTGCTGATTCAAAAACAGAAAGAGGTGATGAGGGATGAAGGAAGTGATGATACCAAACGGTAGTATAGCGGTAGAAGCAAAGTATATAGAACAGGTAATTTCAGATTATAGGGGGAATCCATTCATAGAAGCACTTCCTAATCTTCTTTCGCCACATGAAATAATAGAGAAGATAGCCGTTTACCCAGAATATTATAAAAGCGAAAGACAGGTAGAAGGTCACTATAGAATTCACATGATAGATAGACTATTTCAAGTTTTTCAGCCATTGCCTATGAATTTAGAATTGGAAAATAAGATATCACGTGCGTTAAGGCAAGGTTATATCTCTAGGAATCCGTTTGATAATAAACTGGCTCAAGGGTTCTATAAGGATTA
>JAAYNB010000253.1 GCA_012521085.1 Clostridiales bacterium
AAAAACCTACTGAAATTAGCTATGTAATTTTAGTACTACTGGGGTAGGGACTACCCTTAGAGCTTGGGTAAACTTGGCACATTAGTGCTATTGACCAAGAAGCTCCCACTTCAACGAGTATAACGAGTAAGTGGTGAGTAGTTCACATTACAATATTTTGTTTAATAAAAAATAGGGGGATATTATAATGATCAGGTTGTATTTAGTAAGACATGGACAAACTGTAGACAATCACAGTGAAAGACTTTCAGGTTGGTCCGATACCAAATTAAGTGATTTAGGCAAAAAACAAGTCAAAAATGTTGGAGAAGCATTTAAAAAAATAGATTTAGATTATATCTATACCAGTGATTTAAGAAGAGCAAAAGATACAGCTTTGGCCATATATGAAGGTAGAGATATACCATTTATTGAATTAAAATCTTTGAGAGAAATACATTTTGGAGATTTAGAAGGACATACATTGGATGAATTACGAGAAAATTATCCTCAGATATATGCTGGATTGGAAAAAGATAATGAAAAGACAAAATTTCCAAATGGTGAAAGTTTAGAGGATATGCATAATAGAGTCAGCAAGGTAGTAGATGAAATATTAGAAGAGCATAATGGTAAAAACATACTATTGGTAGCCCATTCCGGTGTTATACGTAGTATAATTGCCCATTTAATTACAGGAGATATTAGACATCATTGGAATTTTAAAATAGATAATTGTAGTATTTCAATAATTGAATGTGAAAATGGTTTTAATGTATTAGATGGATTAAATGATAAATCACATTTAAAGGATTTAAATAAAAAATACATTTAGGAGAGGATGTTGACAAAATGAAAAAAAATATACAGAAATTAATAGTGTTACTACTATTATTAACATTGGTATTTGTAGGTTGTAGTACAGATGTTGCTGATAGTAACGAAAATAATATGGAAAATGATAATATTGAATTAAACGGGGATAGTAGTTATCCAAGAGAGATTGTCGATGGCTATGGAAATAAAATAGTTATAGAAGAAAAACCTGAGAGATTAATTACAACTATACCTAGTCAAACAGATATTTTATTTGCCCTAGGGACTGAAGATAATATAGTGGCAATATCAGATTATTGTGATGATTATGGACATGCTTTAGAAAGAATAGGAGGATATAAAAACTTAAATATTGAAAAAATCATAGATTTAGAACCTGATATTGTATTTGTCTATGGAGAAGGAGATGAAGATGCCATTAGACAAATTGAATCCGTAGGTATTACAACAGTTAAATATGAGTTAGAATCAATTAATCAGGTTATGGAGACAATTACTTCCATAGGACAAATCCTTGATAAAGAAAGGAAAGCTGAAGAAATTGTAAATGAATTATTATTAAAAAAGGAAGAAGTTTTAGAAAAAATTAAAGATGTGGAAACAAAAAAGGTATTTTATGAAGTTTGGCATGAACCACTAATGGCAGCAGGACCAGATTCTTTTATAGATGAATTGATTACTTTAGCAAAGGGAGAAAATATAGCCTATGATGCTGAAGATGGATATGCAATTTTTAGTGTGGAGGCATTAGTAGATAGGAATCCAGAAGTTTATTTAGTACCTGCAAACCATGTTCAAGATTTTGATATTATGACTAAAGAGATTGTAGATGAAATAGTAGAAGAAATAAAAAATAGACCTGGATATTCTGAAATTGATGCTATTAAAAATAATAGGATTGAAATATTAGAACCAAATATAGTATCTCGTCCTGGTATTAAGATTATGGACGTATTTGAAATGATAGCCAGAGCAATACATCCTGAAGTTTTTTAAAATTTTTAAAAATATAAAATTATTTTATGGGAAGGATTTTGGAGGCATAGATGAAGATACAATTTAAAAAACATCAAATTTTCATAGGGCTTCTTTTTATTATGGTAATAGTAATGGTATGGGCCTCTGTTGTGGGAGCTGCAGATATTAGTGTTGTAGACAGTTTTAAAATAATTGCATCCCATATACCATATATAGGTAAAAACATAGACCTAGGGGATATTTCCAAATCCCATATTACAATTATATCAAATATACGATTACCGAGAATATTATTGGCCTTTATGGTGGGATATGCTCTGTCAGTATCTGGAGCAACTTTACAAGGTTTACTTAAAAATCCCATGGCAGACCCATTTATTATGGGTACATCATCTGGAGCAGCATTGGGGGCAGCCATAGCAATTTTATTTAAACTAGATAAAGTCTTTTTAGGTATGGGATATAATTCTGTT
>JAAYNB010000254.1 GCA_012521085.1 Clostridiales bacterium
AAATAATTACATAAAATCTATTGAGAATAATACATTTCTCAATAGATTTTTTTTATTATAAAGTTTTAAAAAAACTATTGCAAGATTATTCAAAATAATGTATAATAATTTAAAATGAATAATAATACATATATAATTAATAAATATTAATATGGAGGGGTAATGTATGTATAAAATAGGTATTTTAGGTTCCACAGGATATGTGGGAGCAGAATTAAGTAGGATATTATCTCAGCATAAAAAGGTAGAGCTGAAATTTCTGGACTCTAGGAGTTATGTTGATAAAAAATATAGTCAAGTATATCCAAGTCTAAAAAAAATAGTAGATAATAAATGTATATCTGCAGATTTAAATAGAGACTTAGAGGAAATTGACTTATTATTCTGTGCATTGCCCCATGCATTGAGCCAGATGGCAGTAAAAAATTCTTTGGAAAAAGGAAAAAAAGTTGTAGATATTTCTGCAGATTTTCGTATAAAAAACCCATTGGCATATGAAAAATGGTATAACACAAAACATGAAGCTTTAGATGAGCTATCAGAAGCAGTCTATGGTTTGACAGAAATATATGCCAATGAAATAAAAAAAGCTAGATTAGTTGCTAATCCAGGTTGTTATCCAACTAGTATATTATTACCTTTATATCCATTGTTAAAAGAACAAATGATTATAAGTGATTTGATTATTATAGATTCGAAATCAGGAGTTTCAGGTGCAGGTAGGGCAGCCACAGATACAAATGTATTTGGCCAATGCAATGAAAATGCAAAAGCATATGGAATTGGCAGTCATAGACATATACCAGAGATAGAACAAGAACTATCCATAGCAGCAGGAAAAGATATTATGGTACAGTTTACACCACATTTAATACCTATGACTAGAGGTATTTTAAGTACCATATATATAGATAATGATAAAAATTTAAAGGATGATGATATTAGGAATATATTAAATGATTATTATGATAACTGTAAATTCATAAGAATTTTAAATGAGGATGAATATCCTCAGACCAAAGCTGTCTATGGATCAAATTATTGTGATATCGGTTTTAAGATAGACAATAGAACTAATAAAATAATTATTGTAAGTGCAATAGATAATTTGGTTAAAGGTGCAGCAGGGCAGGCTATACAAAATATGAACTTAATGCTTGGGTTTGATGAAAGAGAAGGTTTGGAGCAAGCTCCTATGTGGCCTTAAATATATTATAAGAGGAGGGAAAATTATGAAGAATTTTAAAATTATTGATGGAGATATTACTTCCGCAAAAGGATTTCAAGCTAGTGGCATACATATTGGTATAAAAAAACAAAAAAAGGATATATCCTTGGTTTATAGTAATGTATTGGCAGATGTGGCAGGTATATTTACTACAAATAAAGTATCTGCTGCTCCCATACAAGTAACTAGAGAAAATATAAGTGATGGAAAAGGTCAGGCTATTTTAATAAATAGTGGTGTGGCAAATGCATGTACTGGTAAAAAAGGATATGAGGATGCAATTAAAACCTTGGAAATAACATCAGAGGAATTAAATATCTCTAAAAATGATGTTATCATAGCATCTACAGGAGTTATTGGTGTACCTCTACCTATGGAAAAGATGGAGTTGGGGATAAAAAAAGCAGCAAAGGCATTAAGCTATGATGGAGGACATGATGCAGCAGAGGCTATTATGACTACAGATACTTTTCCTAAAAAAATTGCTGTGAGTTTAGAAATAGATGGTAAAGAAATTAAAATTGGTGGAATGGCAAAGGGATCAGGAATGATAGAGCCTAATATGGCCACTATGTTATCTTTTATCACAACTGATGCTAAGGTGGATGGAAAGTTTCTACAAAAATTATTAAAGCACACAGCAGATAAAACCTATAATATGATTACTGTAGATGGAGATACAAGTACCAATGATATGGTATGTGTAATGGCCAATGGTATGGCTGGTAATAATATGATAGATGAGAATCACCCTGAAGTAGAAAAATTTATTGATGCATTTTATTTTATAAATGAGCATATAGCCAAACTTATAGTAAAGGATGGGGAAGGAGCTACTAAGTTTATAGAAGTGGAAGTTATAAATGCTAAAAGTCAGAAGGATTCAAGAATAGTTGCTAAGAGCATTTTAAATTCCAATTTAGTAAAGACAGCCTTTTTCGGTGAAGATGCTAATTGGGGCAGAATTATATGTAGCATTGGTTATTCTGATGCAGATTTTATAGTAGATGATATAGAAGTCTTTATATCCGGAAAAGATGAGACAATAAAAATAATTGAAAATGGTGGAGGCACTGATTTTGATTATGAACTTATGGATGAAATACTAAAAGAAAAGGAATTGAAGATATTAGTAAATCTAAATGCAGGTTCAGAAAATGCCAAAGGTTGGGGATGCGATCTATCCTATGATTATGTAAAAATTAATGGTTCATATAGATCTTAGGGGGGAGTATTATGAAGCTAACACCATGTGATAAAGCAGGTGTATTAATAGAGAGTTTGCCCTATATTAAATCTTTTTATAATAAAAGGGTGGTTATAAAATATGGTGGAAATGCCATGATTAATAGCGAATTACAAAAGAGTGTAATTAAAGATATCGTCCTAATGAAATTTGTAGGAATGAATCCCATAGTAGTTCATGGTGGTGGACCAGAAATCAGTGAAATGATGGAGAAAATGGGTAAAGAGCCTAGGTTCATTGATGGATTAAGAGTTACTGATGAAGAGACCATGGAAATAACAGAAATGGTCCTCTTTGGTAAAATTAACAGACAAATTGTCTCTTTGATAAATCAAAATGGAGTAAAATCCATTGGTCTTAGTGGTAAAGATGGAAGTATGATTAGAGCAAGACAGAGAGATGTTAAATTAGGACTAGTAGGTGAAGTGGAAGAAATTGACACTACATTGATAGATACCCTTACAGAAAAAGGCTATATACCTGTAATATCTCCAATAGCATGTGATGGTCATGGTGGAGGCTTTAATATTAATGCAGATGAAATATCAGGAAAACTGGCTGCAGCATTGGGAGCAAAAAAATTAATATTAATTACTGATGTTCAAGGGGTAATGGAGAATCCAAATGATGATACTTCAATTATATCTCATATTAAAACAGATGAAATAACTGATTATATAAATAGAGGAATTATACAGGGTGGCATGATTCCAAAGGTAAAATGTTGTTATGATGCAGTGACAAATGGAGTAGAGAGAGCACATATTATAGATGGTAGAAAACCTCATTCTATATTATTAGAGATATTTACTAATGAAGGAATAGGGACTATGATTACGGAATAAGGAGGATTTTAATATGTTAAAAGATATTATAACAGAAGGTACAAAATACACAATGAATACCTATAAACGTTGGGATATAGCTTTTACATCAGGAAGTGGTTGCTATTTAAAAGGTGTAGATGAGAAAGATTATCTAGATATGATATCAGGTTTAGGCGCTTGTAATTTAGGACATAGTCATCCTGTGGTAGTTAAGGCAATTCAAGAACAGGCTGCAAAGTATATACATGTATCAAATGGCTATTGGATTAAAGAACAGGTGGATTTAGCAAAACTTTTGGTGGAGAATTCATTTGCAGATAAAGCATTTTTCTGTAACAGTGGTGCTGAGGCCAATGAAGGTGCAATAAAATTAGCACGTAGATATTCCTACAATAAATATGGAGAAAGTAGAAATGAAATTATTTCAATGACTTCTGCTTTTCATGGTAGAACTCTAGCTACTTTGAGTATTACCTATAATAAAAATTATAGTAAAGGCTATGGTCCTATGCCAGAAGGATTTAAAACAGTAGAGTTTAATAATATTCATGCCTTGAAAGATGCCATTACAGAAAAAACCTGTGCCATAATATTAGAACCAATTCAAGGTGAGGGTGGACTTACACCAGCGGATAAAAGTTTTATAAAAGAGATGAGAGAAATTGCCGATGAAAAAGATATATTATTAATATTTGATGAGATACAATGTGGAATTGGTAGAACAGGTAAACTCTTTGCATATGAACACTATGATGTTGAACCTGATATTATGACTTTGGCAAAGGCATTGGCAGGTGGTTTTCCAATAGGTGCCATATTGGCAAATGAAAAACTTTCATCAGTATTTAATCCAGGAGATCATGGTACTACTTTTGGTGGTAATCCTTTGGCCTGTAGCGCAGGGTTTGCCACAATGAATTATATTATAAATGAAAAACTTTGGGAAAAAGCAGAGGAAAAAGGAAAGTATTTTAAATCTAAATTAGAGGATTTATCAAAAAAATATTCATGGATAAAGGGCACTAAGGGTAAAGGATTAATGATAGGTTTAGAATTAGATATAAAAGGTGGAGAAATAGTAGAAAAGGCATTAGAACAAAATATATTAATAAATTGTACAGCAGATAAGATTCTACGTTTCCTACCAGCATTGATTATTGAAAAAACTCATATTGATAAAACCATAGAAGTATTGGATAGTATTTTTCAGGAAATTAATGTAGAATAAATATTAATGAAAAATCAATTTTATCTAAAAAGATAAGATTGATTTTTTATTATGTTTTAAAATTATCAATAAGGGTAAATATGATATTGACAAAAAAATAATAAAGATTACATAAAATAGGAAAAGAACTTGTATGGAGGTGCACAAATGAGTGAAGTAATTGACTTTGAAGCTTTAATAAAAGAAGTCTCAAAGACATGTTTAGGAGAAAATCAATGTGGTATTTGTGAAAAAGATGATTGTCTAATAGGTTATTGTAAAAAGGGACTTCTGACTTCCTTAAAGGAACAAAGTGAATTTATAGATGATGGTATGGATGGAATACCCTATGATGACACTAAAATATATGACAATGAAGTAATAATTGATGCCATAGGATTTATTTTAAATCAGTGTAAAAACTGTAATCTATATCATGATGAGGAATGTATTATAAATATAGTTCGGAGTGCATTGGAAATCATATTATTAGGAGATTACCAAGAGTATAGAGGTAGTACTTTACTCTATTTAGAAGATATTAAAAATGTTGATAAGGAAATTGCTGATAAAGTTTTTCAAGCATTTATGAGAAGAAAAAGCTAAAGGTATATTTATAAAAACATCATAATACAATATACAATTCAGGAGGTAAAAAATGAGTGAAATTAAATTAGTTGTAGAAGGGATTTTAGGAGAGACAAAGGGTACTGAATTAGAAAGAGTAGTAAGACAAAATTTTAATGGTGAAACAAAGGAAGCAGGCATATATTATGCCATGGCAAATCAAGCTCAAAGACAGGGTTATCCTGAAATAGCAGAAGTTTTAAAAACCATGGCTCTAGAAGAAGTAGAACATGCTGGAAGATTTGCTGAATTAAATGGTATGATTGAGGTAGATCTATTTGACAATATTAAACAGATGTTAGAAGGTGAAATTTTTTCAAATAATGGGAAAAAACAAGCAGCAGATAAAGCAGCTGAACTAGGATTAGATTCAGCTAGGGATTATTTTAATGAATCTGCTAAAGATGAAGGTAGACATGCTAGGATGTTAGAAGGCATTTTAAAGAGATATTGTAAAGAATAGAATATAAAAAGGATTGTTTTAAAAAACAATCCTTTTTTATATAGCTTAACTAAAGGTATATACATATATTTAAACTAATGTTAGAATATATGCCAAATTGTGTATAAATTATTATATAATATATGAATAGACAAAATATTTTAAAAAAGGTGGGATTGCTAAAATGATGTGGAAGGAAAAGTATAGAATTGGAGTGGATTTAATTGATAATCAACATAAAGAACTCTTTAATAGATTATCAGAGTTTATTAAAATAGTACAAAATGATGTGGCGTGGGAAGAAAAGTTGGATAAAGTAAAGGAAACCTTAAATTTTATGCAAGAATATGTAATTTTTCATTTTAATGATGAGGAAGAATATCAAGAAAAGATAAATTACCCCCATATGGAAGAACATAAAGAGGCTCATGCTAAATTTAAAGAAGGCATAAATGATTATGTGGAAATTTTTCAAGAGGAAGGTTTTACAGAGGAAAAGATGCAGGAATTAAGTGCAAAATTAATGACTTGGCTTATAATGCATGTTGGTGTCATGGACCAAAAAATTGGTGAATATGTCCGAAACCAAGGGGGTATGG
>JAAYNB010000255.1 GCA_012521085.1 Clostridiales bacterium
CAAAACCATTTTTTACAGCTCTTTCTGCATAGGCTCGTTTCAACTGTTGTAAAAGTCTATTTGTATCATATTCTTTCATCCTAGTTCCTTCTACAGAAATAACTGGACAATAATTTAAAAATTCTCCTAGAATTTGTCTATCAGAATTATTTGTTTTACCAGCCCTAGTAGAAATAGCAACAGATTCAGCTACCATCTTTAAAGTTCTATCTGGAGCGAAATCAAATACATAACAAGAACGTTTTATTTTACCATCTTTATTACATGGTGATTGAACTCTAAATATTGTTTGCAAATAATTAGCTGCAGAGGTGGCAAAAGAACCTGCTAAATAAAATACAGCTGTCCATTCTGGCACTGTTACTCCAGTAGTTAATCTACCGCAGGATAAGGTTATAGTGTAGCCTTCACTTCCTGCACCATCAATAGCATTTCTTACTTTCTCTAAAGCATCTTCTGATTTTTCTTCCTCATCTCCTTCTCCTGCAACATTTACTATATTAAATGTACCATTCCCAAAAATAGGGTGTCTTTTCATCAATTTACTTAGTGCCTTTGCTTCTTTTACCCCTGGCACCATCCATAGTGAGTGTCTAAATATAGAACGGTATTCTTTAGTAGAGTATGGATATTGACTTTCATCATCTTTTTTTGTTATTAGGTTTAAAAAACTCCATACATCCTCTTCATGAAAAAAGTCCCCAATATTTACTCCTATAGGTAAAGGTTTACGATCAATCTTAATATCTCCAGTCCAAACACGAAAGAACTCACGAAAATTAAAAGCCTTA
This sequence comes from Clostridiales bacterium, assembly GCA_012521085.1. GTDB lineage: Bacteria > Bacillota > Clostridia > Peptostreptococcales > Natronincolaceae > JAAYNB01. The sequence goes on from JAAYNB010000255.1 coordinate 792, forward strand.
TCCTCAATTTCAATATAACGCTTATCTCCTATAAGTTTTCCAAGATCATATGTATATATCTTTAATTCTGGTAATTCATCATATGGATTAGAGTCACCAAAGTATTGCCGTTCCCATTTACACTTTCTACTCTGTTCCATAATATAATCCCATGTGTAAACATTGTCATCATAATCCCCTATAATATTAAATGGGGTACCAGATAGCGCCAAAAATTTTGTCTTATTCAGTTCTTCTTTTACAACTGCTTTTATAACATCATTACCTAAAGCTGTTGTTGTTCCTTCATGTGCTTCATCAATAATTACAAAATCCCAAAGAGTATCAAATACAGCATCATTTTTATCAAACTTCCCACCAACTATATCAGAACCTCGTAAATCCTGCATAGAAGTAAAATATACAAAGCTTTTATCCATTTCTAACAATTCTTCTACTGTATAACCAGTATTCTTTGAACCATATATATAATTGTAATAATTATGAAATATTTTATTAAAATCCTCATACCAGCCACTATCAACTACTGGTCTATGGGTAATTATAACTGTTTTAGCAAATTTAGATTGGCGTACAACTTCCAATGCACAAAGAGTTTTGCCAAATCGCATTTTTGCATTCCAAAGCATTCTATTTCCCTTTTTAAAATGTTTCATTGTTTCATTAATTGCATCTTCTTGTTCTGGCCTAAATATAATTGGTGTATATTTACTTACAGGTGTTCCAGATAAGTTTTTCTTGCCTTTTTTAACGGCTTCTATTGCTTTTAAAGCTGTAGCAAGATCAATTTTAAACCATTCACGACTTGTGGTGTTTTTTATCCTCTTCTTCTTTATACCAGAATTTTCAAGAACCTCATGGACATGATAATCTCTAAAGGCTTCTAAACTAGGTTTACCTTCTTTGTCTTTAATAGTACGAACAGCTAATTCAGTATGTAATAGCTCAAATGATATACCAGCAGTATTTGTATATGACTTTATACGAGCCTTAGCCGCTTGATTTAATGCCCTACAATTTGGTGGTAAATTATCAACAGATTCATCAGTTCGAATAGTTGTATCACCTATTTTTAATAATCCTTTATGGGCTTCATCTCTAATTTCAAAAATATATATTAATTTGAATTCAAATGATTCTGTAAATATTTTATTCATTTTATCACCCCTTTACTAATGACCTGTATTCAATAATAGTATTAGAACGCCAATTTTTAATTTTACAATATTTATTATTTAAATTATTATTTTGATCCTCTATATAATCAAAAAATGATATTTGTTCATAATTATTACGTGTTTCTGAAAATGGAATTGTAAATGTTATACCATCCATTTGCCAAATATTCCAGGATACTATAGTTGCAATTCTCTTTATCTCTTTTAAAGTTGGCTCTCGATCAAATTTATATTTTAGATTTTCTATAAAAGTACATAACAGATTTTCTCTAGCTAAAAGTAAATTATCTCCTTGGAGTTCAAATCCATATATACTTTGAAAGGCTCTTTCAGTCCATTTGAACCATTCAGTTTCATCATTAACATTTTCATTAATTATACGCATTTTCCTATCTAAAAGACCTATACGTGAATTCAATTCAATCATTTGACCTGTAACTGTATCATAACGACTTACCAGGTATGGTGCTTCACCACAAGAGATTTCCAATCTCCTTGCATCTACATAATCTTTCCAGGATCGACCTTTTATATTTGGGAATTTAATTTTTTCTTCAATAGGTATCCATAATTTACCCTTCTGTATGTTAAATACATCCTTCCTTCCAAACCACTGCTCATCTATTAGATTGTTTTGTGCGTTACAAATCCAGGATGGAGTAAAAACTTCTGCCTTCTCTCTAGTCCTATTGTTTTGTTTTTCATAAGATTTTGTTATTCTTGGCCTTATGAATTTTTCTTTACTTCCATTAATTGATGGAATACTAATTTCATTTTCAGCTTTATAACTCTCACCTAATTTTAAATAGTCATTTGTAGCCCATATAATGTTTTTATTTGTTGTCCTATCTTTAAGGAGAATACTTAACAAGGATTCTCCATATGCTATTAATTTTTCATCAAAAACATCTAAAATAATATCTTCTTGCATTATATCCTCCTTAACTTATATAATAAATCAATTTGTAATTTATAATATCACTAACATGTAATCTATTCAATTTTTAAATAGTTAGGTTTATCCACATGATTTGCAACTTTAACATTTAAAATACTCAATCAAATTTCTGTTATATTTTAATTATATCTTATAAAAAGTATCTAGTCTAAAAAAATATGTAAAACCTAGGTATAAATTAAGGATATAAAAAATAGGAGAGGTCTTAGATTTTCTACTACCATTTCTCCTACTTCCAAAGATCTTTTCTGTTTTAATATATAAATTCTTCTATACACAAGTTCTGGTTATTCAGATTATTATTCAATAACATTTTTCTCTATGGATTCAAAAAATCCTTGTAAATTTTCTGGTAATCCATATGCCTCCCTCTCAACTTTATCATTCATTGGCATCTTGTACATATACTTAAATCCAAATACATAAAATCAATTACTATTTTATTCTTTTCTATTTCAAAGATTTCTTCTTCGCACCCACAACCTGTACTACAGCAGGTATTGTTTCTTTCAGTTTCACAACATCCCATAATATAATCTCCCTTCTATAAACTGTTCCCTTTTATTTATTATATTAAATCTCCTTGTTTTTTACTCTCTGTATTAAATCCTCTACTTTTTCTTTAATTATATCTCTTGTTTTTCTATAATCTTCTATTGGCCCACTTGATGGGTCCCTAAGTCCCCAATCTTCACTATGTTGACAAGGTAGATTAGGACATACTACATTACATCCCATAGTTATTAATATATCTATTTCTGCTGGAATATCACTTAATAGTTTAGAATAATGAGTACTCATATCCACTCCTACTTCTTCCATTACCTGTACTGCCAATGGTTTTACCTCAGAATAATTTTCTGTCCCTGCTGAGTATACTTCTAATACATCACTTCCTAATTTCCTTGCCCAACCTTCTGCCATTTGAGAACGGCATGAATTGTGGACACATACAAATGCAACCTTCTTTTTCATATGTTTTATATTCTCCTTTTATCAGTCTATGTGAACTACTCACCACTTACTCGTTATACTCGTTGAAGTGGGAGCTTCTTGGTCAATAGCACTAATGTGCCAAGTTTACCCAAGCTCTAAGGGTAGTCCCTACCCCA
>JAAYNB010000256.1 GCA_012521085.1 Clostridiales bacterium
TAATTTCTGTCACTAGATAATTTGGCATAAACTTCATATTTATCAGCTGCATTTAGTACTTCTGGTGATGAATCTGACCATACTAGTTGTATAGTGGATTCATAGCCTGGTATTGCTTCTAGGACTAAGGGTTTGGTTGGTATTGGAATTTCATGTTTAAAATCATCGTATTCCTTAGAAATACCTCCATCCGGGTTAATGATTATAAGACTACTGTTTTCTAAGTCAAAGGCTTCTGGAAACTTAACTTTAATGACTTCGCTACTTTCTACTGTTACAGAAACTGCCTGTACTCCTCCTATAACAGCCACATTATTATTATTACCTTCACTATCTACTCCCCTGATTCCTGTACCATGGAGGGTTAAATCTCCTCTATCAGCATCTTCTTTAATAACCTTTCCTCCTAATACTACCTTTGCCCCAGGCTGGAACATCTTTCCGGTAATAGTGACTTCTGTTTCAGTATCATTACTAAATAATCTAGTTGGATTTACTGATGTAATTTCTGGTTCACTGATATAGGTAAATCCATCTACTCCTATAGCTCGACCATGATCATAGTTTACTACTTCTACTGTTTGGGTACCTACTTTTCCTCTTGGTGCTATTACTTCTAGATTATTATAGTCTATATATTTTACATCTGACTGTGGTACAGGTATACCTCCTATAAATACTCTAACATCTTTTTTACCACCTAAAGAGTCTTCGTCTTTAAACTCATTACCTTTTATAATAATCTTTGTTCCACCGGAGACTGGTCCTTTTTCAGGGTCTAATAAACTAATAGTAGGATTACTTCCTTCTACAATGTATTGGAAATAATATGGTCTTCTATTACTATCCTTAGGTACTTGGTCTCCATAACCTATACCACCATCTTCATTAACTACCATAATTCTTAAATATGGTCCTACTTTTCCTGTATCAGCTGGTGGTACAGTAATGATTAATTCATCATCATTAGGACTTTTACTTCTAATTTCTGCTTCTTTATCTCCTATATAAACCTTTACCCCTGCTCTGAAATTTTTCCCTGTTATGATTAAGGGTGAACCACCCTTTGGAGGTGCTGTAGCAAGACTTATATCCTCCGGTATACCTTCCACATCTACAACCCTAACATCCTCAGTTGGAATAATTTCATCAATTACCGGTGGACGATAAGGGCTAGTATAGGTGAAATCTCCAGAAACATTAGTTCCATCGTGATTATAAACTGTTAATCTTGTCCTTCCTGTAGCAGCTGCAGGTGGTATTTTAACTATTATTCTCTCTGTACCTTCTACTCTTTGGATAGTTCCTAGTCTTCTGGTTACTTTTAAATTTGTACCTTGTAGTTCTACCTTAACTTTTTCATTAAACCATTGTTCTTTATCTGTTTCTCCTGTTTTTTGAGCTATTTCATTCCAATCTATATCAAAAATCTTAAACTCTTCATCTGGAAGTTTAAAACTATCTATTAAGTTATCATCATTTTCTACTTTGTAATATACTTGAACATGATCATCTGTGCTAAATGCATTATAAGTTACTATTATATCTCCCAATCTAACAGTAGCTCTGCCGGATAGAATATCTTGTTCACCTACTTCCTCCCCAAAGACTACATGTAGACCATTTTCTACAAAGTCTCTACCTATGATGGTTATTTCTGTTCCACCTAAAATACTTCCTTGACTTGGCAGGATTTGACTTATTACAGGTCTTCTTGATACATACTCATAGCCATCTTTCAAGGTGGCAGTGGCACCATCATAGTTAATTACTGTTACATCTACTCTACCTGGTAGATTAGGTGGGGTATTTTCCACTACAATTAAATCTGAAGTCTTTGTGCCCTCACCAGTATCGTTGGGGGCTAATACAAAGGTAACATCCTCCGGTTTTACCTTTATTCCACCAAAATATACATCAGGTTTCCACTGATTCTCATCATAAACTGATCCTACAACAGTTCTAAAGTTTTCACCACTGATTAAAACTCTAGTTCCTCCAGCTGTATTTCCTAAATTAGGATTTAATTTTGTAATCTTAGGAGTGTATCCTGGATTTACATAAGTATATCCATCGTATTTTGTATCAGAACCACTATCAGGATTCATAACTGTTACTGGGACTGTTGCTCTATTATTATCTTGTAGGTTATCTGGATATGGTGGTACATATACCCACAGGGTTTGGCCTATATTACTTCTACGATATACCTGTGCCTCTTCTGTACCAAAATATACCTTAATACCCTCCGCAAAATCTCGTCCATCTATTTGAACAATATTTCCTCCCCTATAATCTCCTAAAACTGGAGATATTGAATGGATTTGAGGTTTTTTCGCCACATCTATAAATCTAAAGCCTCTGGCAAGAGTGTATTTTCCTAAATCGGGATTTACTACCTCTACATCTAACCATTCATTCATAAAGAAGGGTTTTGTGCTGTCCTTAGGGTCTGGGACAATCATGTAGATGGTTTTATCATCTATAACAGCTATGTTTGAACCATAGGTTAATATATTATTTCCGTTTTTATCTTTTATTTCTTCTCCAGTGATAGGATGTTTAAAGGCTTGAGGATCTCCCTCTGTTGAAATATATTCTTTGTTCACATCCTTACCATCAATTAAAATTTTACTACCTATTTTAAATTCCTCTGTTTCTCCCAGAGGGTCAGCTTTATAAAAACCATTACCTTTGATAATGACAAGACTTCCCTCTCCTGCAGAATTGGGTATAATCCTGTCTATTCGTGGAGTACTATAGGTTCGGATAAATTCAAAAGGATGACTGGCCATACCTCCTGTAGCTGGGTTAATTAACTGTATAAAAGTTTTTCCAGGTCTGCCATCAGGAGCGTTAAATTGTATAGTTCCTGCGGCAGGATTAATTATAGGGTTTTGTACAATCTCTCCATCTACACTGACAATTAGATTTGGTTGGAAATTACGTCCTGTTATGGTTACTTTCTCTCTGCTTCCTACCGCCACCTTATCTGGTAATACTGTTTCTATTACTGGATCAATTTCTGCTTTAGGAAGATATTCAAAGAAATTTTCTCTAATACCTATGGACCCTAGTTCTCCTAAGGCAGTAGGATTCCTTACAAGTACATCTGCTGCTCCTGTGTAATAGTCTCTTATACTATCTCCTGGGATAGTTAGCTTAATACGAGTTCCTTTTTTACGAATTTGTCCGTCTACAATATTACCATTTTGATCTAAGACCGTCATAGCTATGGCATTTGTATCATCATATTTATTTGCAACATCATAATTTCCATCTGAAGTAGTACTGTAAAACATCCCCTCATTATTAATAACTTTATATCTCCCATTTTTCCCTATAATCACTGTAGGATAATAGGTCTTCCCATCTATATGACGTACATCAAAGTTTTGACCTTCAATGGTTACTACAATATTTTTATCATAAGCTCCCTGATTAGGTATGATATTATTGATGATTGGTGTGGTTTCATCAGCTATAAATTCATAGTATTTTGCATCCGTTGTTACATAGGGGGCTTGCTCTACTACATATTCTATTTCATTGCCACTACTATCAATCAACACAGTTTCTGTTCTAACTCTTATGACTACCTTACCTGGAGTTCCTACAGCTGCTGTAGTAGCTGATATATCCGTAGTTACCGGTAAATCTGAGAGTAATTTTTCTTCAGTGGGGATGTTACTAATTCCTTTAATTTCTGCTGGTAAACCTATAGTTAAGGTAATTTTTCGTTCTATATATCTTCCATCACCTAAATCATATTGTAGAAATAAAAGATTTTCTTTTTCATTAGCCTCATTTTTAAAAGGACTATATTTTAATTCATTCTTATTAGTTACAATCCTTACAGTTACATGACTGTTTTTATTAACATCTTTTAAACCATGTATAGCAATAGCATTATCTATATTTATAGAAACATCATTTTTTCTACCAACTGGACCAGAAACGGGAATTGCTGATTTTACATTAAGTCTTGGATGTCCAGCATCAAAGTATTCAAATAATTCATCATGGATATAAGTATCACCTAAATAGTTTTGAATAATAATTTGCTTAAAACCTGCTGTTAATTCAGGTACTATTACTTCTAAACCTTTTTTATTTTCATCATAATTAAAAGTACCATCTCTACCTTCTTCCTCAACAATATTTCTCTTAGCCTCTACTCCTCCTATATATACCTTTGTCTGAGGATTAATCAATTCCTCATGTTTATCCACCTTGATTCTAACCAAGGTTCCTTGTGTTCCTTCGAGAGGAGATATATCTATTAGGTTTTCATCCCCCAAGTCTAGAGGTCTTATAATGTTTATAGCATTTTCTAGTCTATATCTTATGGTGACATTACTTGCAGACTTTTCAAATATAAGTCTCATATTCCTACCTATTGGTACACTATCTTGGTTTGTATCTATTTCTATTTCAGTAGCACTCTTAATATGGTAATTACTAATCTTACTGGCTGAACCTGCTCCTTGAATAAAAATAGAATATCCTGATAGATTATCAAAGTTGTCCCCTTCTAGTATAAATTTGTTGTCTGCTTTTTTTAATATATTGGCAGGCCATGATGGTGGATTTACCCATTGGGTACCATCATATATTCTATTAATATCAGGCAAATTTTCAGAGGGAATTATCATGACATTACTAGTACCTTCGGCAGATTTGCCTGTTTCATCTTTATACACTGGAATTAAATATATATTTTGATTTAATACATCTCCAAAAAAACCTGTTAATGTTCCTATATCTTCTGCTACCAGAGTAGCATCATCTATGACCTTTAGTCTGCTAATAGGTATATTTCTCACAACACTTGAAGAGCCAAATCTCTTTACTTGTATATTTGTTATCTCTCTTACATTAAATCCATTGAATATAACGCTATATGAGTAGGTTTTGTCTCCTTCTTCCACCCCTACAACTTGTTCTATTGCTATATCATATATACTGGGTTTTGAAAGATCAGCATAAACATTAGTAACCCATCCAATACTTGGAACTAATTGCATTATCATAGCAATTAATAGTAATATAGATATTTTTCTTTTCACCAAAATCCCCCCTATTTATTCTATTATCTATATTCATCGGCAAAATTCGCCAATTAATTCAGTAGAACATTTTACCATTTAAATTAACATTATTATACCATATACTA
>JAAYNB010000025.1 GCA_012521085.1 Clostridiales bacterium
AAGTTTTAAAATACTTATCTATATAATTATATAGACATAAGTTCATTTTTTATGTTTTATGGTATTCTAAATATGAACTTATGTCTATATAATTATATAGATAAGTATTTTAAAACTTTATCTTATGAACATAAAAAATATTTAAGGAGGTGAAATCCTGGATTGTAATTACATATTACAAACTAAGGAAAGTATGATATTTGAAAAAGTCCAAGAATTAATAGCAGAACAATTAGGAGTTGATGATGTAGATTCTATTACCCCAAATTCAACATTAACTGATGATTTAGATGCAGACTCACTAGATGCCGTAGAAATTATCATGGCCATTGAAGACGAATTTGATATAGAAATTCCTGATGAGGATGCAGAAACATTTAAAAGTGTTCAGGATATTGTAGATTATATTGAAGAAAATAAATAAAATATTAATTTATTTAACTTTAATTAATATAATAATAAATTTTAAACAGATCATAAGCTATGTTTTTTAAAATAGATTATGATCTGTTTTTTTTATATTATATTTTTATATTATATATGTGTCCAAGTTTCAAAATCCATAATACTAACATATTCTATCATTAAGTAATGAATTATTTAAATATATAAATTAATATTATAGGAGGGTTTTTTGTGGATAATGAAAAAAATAATATGAAATACTTATCAACTAATGATTCTCAATCAGATACCAATGATAATATGTCAAAAATTGGTCATACCCCTGCCATATCTATGGCTAATATTCTAGACTCTGCTAATGAAATGTCTATAGGTATGACTCCTGCTATACCTATATCTACTTATCCATTACAAAATGAGATGAATTCTAGTTATAATTATATGAAAAGAATGTATTGTATGCATATGTATATGGCATACATACAAAAAGCTGAAGCTTATAAGCACAAAATGATGTATTACAATGATTCTAACCATAATGGATGTAATGGAAACTGTCGTTGTTACTAACATCTCAAATGTCATAAAAAAGAATCTAGAAATATCTAGATTCTTTTTTATGCTTATTTTATCACTATATCACGTACAAATACATTAATCCTACTCACTGATATATCAGTCATGGCTTTTATATTTTTTGCAATCTTTTTTTGTACTTTAGCCACTACTTTGGGAATTTTATAGCCATATTCCAAAATAACTGAAAGATTTATAATAACTGGTTCATGTTCATATTTTCCATACATAATATCTCCTTTATCAAAAGGAGGGTTAAAGTACTCTGCAATCACCTTAGGAACTCCTCTTTTTATGGACACTATACCTTCTACTTCCTTGGCAGTATACTCAGCTATTGTCATTATAATATCATTAGCTATATTTATCTTACCTTCCTCCACTACAATTTCTACTGAATTTTTGGACATACTATCACCTCATTATTTATGGACTTATTAATACATTAATATCATGATTATTTTCCACAACCACAGGATCCACCACTACAATTAGGACTGCTATTTTCTTTTAATTTATTAAAATCTGCCCTCATATTTATATCCCTTATTAGTAGCATAATATCTCCATTTTCATTAAAAAATACTATATCACAATCATTATTTTTACATATATAATAATTTTCCATTTGTATAAACCTTTGTATATCAGTCTTAACCACTTCTCTGACTATTTTTCTATCTATATATTCACTTATTTCTTTGCATATGGGACAAATTTTTTTGTTTTTTTCCCTTTTATTGCAATTACAATTGCATCCTCCCATTGTTTTACTCTCCTTCATATATTACTAATATCCTTATTCTACTCTAGGCATATCTAATACAAAATTATAAAAATCCTCATAGCTTCCCATATGATCTACATCACTCATATCTTCACCACGTTGAATCATATTATCCTCTATTAAATATGTTCTTAAACCTAGTTTATTAGCTATCATATCCTCTTGAACATCATTACCTACCATCATTGACTCCTGTGGATTAAGATCTGCTTTTTCTAATATTTCTTTATAATAATTAATATTAGGTTTACAAAAATGCATATCTTCATAGGTGGTAATCAATTTAAAATCATCTTTATTTAATCCTGCCCACTCAATCCTATGATAAACAGCTAATCTTGGAAAAATTGGATTTGTAGCTATTATAAGATCATATCCTTTTTCCTTTAATAAATCCACAGATTTTATTATATACTCATTTTTCTCTGTAACTTCTTTTATTCTTAAAAATTCTTTCTCATAAAAATCATCAAATATTGGATGTAAAATTTCAGGTTCATGTTCAGTTTGGCTAAAGAAATATTCAAAAAACACTTCAGCATTTGTTTTGCTTCCATCATCACTATTAATCATGATAAGTGTTGCTTCCCATAATAATTTTATAAACTCATCTTTGGAAAAATAATCTTTTAATTTTAAACTTAATTCATCAAAATATTTTTTTATAAATTTATCAGTATCAAGGGACAATAAAGTCCCATCTAAATCAAATAATATTGTATTTAACATAAAATATACCTTTCCTTTCTAAATTAAACTATTATTTAAATTTTTTTATAAATAATTAAGATTATATGATACAATTAATCTAGTTTTATATTGAATTATTTCTTATTAAATGCTATATTAAATAAACTATATCAATTTTGAGGAGGGTTTATATGCATTTTAAAAAATCCCAGACCACTGATATTAATATGCCATTTAATGATTCCTCAATTATTAGGCAAGAATTTTATGATGGATTAAAAAAGGCATTACCCATTGGTATTGGCTTTATACCCATTGCCATGTCCTTTGGAGTACTTGCTGCTCAATCAAATATTTCTTTTATAGACAGCATATTAATGTCATCAATGGTATTTGCAGGTTCCAGTCAATTTATGGCAGTTAATATGTTGACTATAGGTGCACATAGTTTTGAAATTATATTTGCCACATTTGTTTTAAATTTTAGACATTTTATTATGAGTATTTCTATGATGAATAAACTAAAGCATTTGCCCCTATATCAAAAAGCACTTATATCTTTGGGTATTACGGACGAAGCCTTTGCATTAATTGTAATGGATAAGGAATCTGATAATAAAAAAATTAGTGTTCATTATATTGCTGGTATTATAATATTATCATATATCTCCTGGGTTTTTGGTACTATCCTAGGGGGATTATTATCCATGTTTATTCCTGCCTCATTAGGAGACAGTATGGCCATAGGCATATATGCTATGTTTATTAGTCTTTTACTTCCATCTATAAAATCAAATTATAAAGTAGGAATTGTATCTGGAATCAGTGGTGGATTGTGTTATTTATTTAATATCTTCTTCAGTAGTGGATGGGCCATAGTTATGGCCACAATCATTGGTGGATTACTTGGAAGTTTTATTTTAAAGGAGGATTAAAAAAATGGAATTATTTTTATTAATACTAGGTATGACATTGGTAACTGCATTACCCAGAGTAATTCCAGTTTTTATTATGGATAAATTAAATCTACCCATTTGGGCAAATAGATGGTTGCAAACTATACCCTATGCGGCTTTGGGAGCATTGATTTTTCCTGGTATTCTATCTGTAGAACCTAGTTTTAAAATTATAGGTATCTCAGGTGGGATTATAGCAGCCATAATGGCATATTTTAATATCCATGTTATGTATACTATATTTGTCTGTATTGGATATGTGATGCTGATAAAATCCCTATTTTTATAAACCTTGATTTAATCTAAAGGCCATAAGGCATGCAACAAAAAATATTAAATTTTCTAATTTCCCTCCTGTTTTTATAGTGTAGGGAAATTTTATTCTTTTTTGGCTAAATGGATATAGAAGTTCAACACCCATTTTAGTAAACATATCACCTATTATATGGGACAGTACGCTTATGGTAAAGAATATACTATAATCCCTATAACCATAAAAATTGCTAATACTTTTAGCAACTATATAGGTAATAATAACAAAGAATAGAGAATGGGATAGTCCTCTATGCTTACTTAATAATAATAAAATTAAAATAATACCTACGCCTGCCAAAGGTAGTTGTTTATAGTAGTAAGCTGCTATAATAAATCCCATCCCCACCATTGCCTGTATAAAATTTCTCAACATATAATAACCTTTTTGTGCAAAATCATTGGAAAACAAAGCTCCTAATAAAAGTATAAATAATAAGGCATAAAATATATCAGTATCTTTAAAATATATAACGGTTAATATAGCTAATATTGTCAATATGCTCAACCATATTTTCCTTATATGACGGGCTTTTAATATGCCGAATTTACTAGATATTTTAGAAGCACCCATATCTAAATCAGGTAATATAGAGCCTAATAGAATTATTATCATTGTCTTAGAATCTATCTTTCCATTAAAATAAGAATTACTCATAAATGTGGATACTAATAATGATGTCAAAACACCTAATGCCATATGGGTTCTTCCTAACATAATCTTTCGCCCCTTTATAATATTTATCTACATATTATTATAATGGGAACGTACGTTTTGTACAAGTCAACTCTCTTCTAATCCAGCAAAGAGCATGTGATACAGAATAATTTCTTATTTTTTGTCTATCTCCTTTAAGAAATAGTTCTCTTGACTTTAATTCACCATTTATAAATAATCCTAAATATACAAGTCCAACAGGTTTCTCCTTTGCTCCACCATCAGGACCAGCTATACCAGTTATAGATACGCCTATATTTGTATTACTGATTTTTGCAATACCCTCTGCCATTTCCATTGCTGTCTCCCTGCTTACGGCTCCATATTTTTCTAATGTATCTTTTTTTACACCTAGGAGTTTTTCTTTAGATTCATTACTATATGTGATGACACCTTCTTTGTAGACTGATGAAATGCCTGGATAGTTAATTAATCTTGCAGATAATAGTCCACCTGTACAAGACTCAGCTGTTGATATGGTCAATTTATTTTTAATCAATATCTTTGCTACTTCTTCCTCTAACGAAGTATCGCCTTCTCCATATATATAATCCCCTAAACGTTTTCTTATTTTCTTTTCAACAGGTTTTATTAACTTTTCTGCTTCCTTTTTGTCCTTTGCTTTGGCTGTTATTCTTAAAATTAATTCACCTGTTTTAGAATAGGGCGCAATGGTAGGATTAGTTTGATTTTCTACAATATCCTTTATCTTTTCTTCCATATCACTTTCCCCTATGCCACATATCTTTAAAACCTTTGAAACTAATACTCCATCTTGATATTTTCTCAAAAATGGTAGTACATCATTTTCAAACATAGGTATCATTTCTCTAGGTGGGCCTGGTAATAATATTAGTGTTTTACCATTGTCTTCTATAATGCAACCCGGGGCAGTACCATTATTATTTTTTATAATAATTGCATCTTTAGGAAAATAAGCCTGTTTTTTATTTCCTTCAGACATTTTTCTATTAGTCATTGATACATATTTTTCTATACTTTTTAATGAATCCTCATCTAATACCAACTCTTTATTAAAATACTCAGCTGCCACTTCTTTACTTATATCATCTCTAGTTGGACCTAATCCACCTGTTGTTATGACTAAATCAACTCTTTCAAAAGCAGTTTTATATGCTTCCATTAACCTGCCACCATTATCTCCCACAACAGTTTGGTGATACACAAATATACCTGTATGTGCCAGTTGTTTGGCAATATATTGTGCATTTGTATTTACAATATCTCCTAATAATATCTCAGTACCTATTGATATTATTTCCGCTTTCATAATCTCACCTCTTTTGCTAATTGATTATACTTAATTTTTTATAAGATAAAAGCTAGATCATAACTATCATAACCTAGCTTCTATCTATAATACTTATATGCTTATGTTTTTATTTAAAAATATTTAATTTTCCTCTTTTATTATTAAATATTCCATAGGTTTTTCATCAGCTAGGGCAGGAATCACTATTTCATCCTTAAATTCTACATTGGCACCAATTCCATCCCCCTGCATTAATTCAAATAGTAATGTATTGTAATTAACATATCTCTCAAATTCTGTATGATCTCCTATGGCAGCTATTACATATGGTGGTGCTATTGGGTTTGTATTCACATTTATATGCCTACCTGCTAATGTTATTTCACTTCTAGAAGTAATTCTATAATTATTAATAGATATTGCCTCTGCTCCAACCATTTTTAGTTCATTTACTAGACTAATTAAATATCTTCTATACTCCACAATCTCTGCTATATTTTCATCTAAAGTACTTTCTAAAGTTATAACAACACCTGGACCTATCATATCTTCATATCCGGCCAATATCCTATATTCTTTGACTTTTGTCTTTAGATTTTTTAATACTATATTTTCTGTAGCCCCTTCTTGCTCATAATTTTCTATAAAAGACTTCAATTTTTTAATTTCTTTTCTTGTATCTTTATTTGCTTTACGCAAATCTACCAGTTCTTGTATTTCAAATTCTTCATCCAATGGAATATTTACTAAATCATCCATATCTTCAAAGGTATCCATATAGATTCCTATTGATATACCAAAGGCTAAAAAAGTTATAAATAATATAATATATATTTTATTTTTATTATCCAAGGTTTCACATCCTATACTAAACCTATACTTTCTCTTACCTTTGTCATAGTTCTTTCTGCCACAATACTAGCTTTTTCTGCACCTTTTTTATAAATGCTAGCTAGATAGTCTAAGTTGTCCATATATTCATTATGTTTTTCTCTTATAGGTCTTATGGTTTCAACCAATAACTCTGCTAAATCTGTCTTTAATGCTCCATATCCCTTAGAAGCATATTTTTCAACTAATTCTTCAATACTATAATCACTTAGTTTAGAATAAATAGTCAATAGATTTTTAACTCCTGGTTGCTCATCTCTATAAGCCACTCTATTTTCACTATCAGTAACAGATCTTTTAACTTTTTTAACAATATCCTTATCAGAATCCAATAAAAAGATTGTACCATTAACATTTTCATCTGATTTAGACATTTTACTTTCTGGATCTTGTAAACTCATAATCTTAGCACCAATTTTGGGCACATATATATCTGGTAAAGTAAAAACTTCACCATAAGTGTTGTTAAAACGTATGGCCACATCTCTGGTTAACTCTATATGTTGTCTTTGGTCTTCACCTACTGGTACTAAATCTGCTTGATATAATAATATATCTGCTACCTGTAGCACAGGATATGTATATAAACCTGCATTAATATTGTCCTTATGTTTTTCAGCCTTTTCTTTAAATTGGGTCATTCTATTTAATTCACCCATATAGGTCATACAACCTAAAATCCAATTTAATTCTGTATGCTGTTTTACATGGGATTGATAAAACAAAGTATTTTTTTCAGGATCCAATCCACATGCTAAATACTGTGCTAAAAAAGATAAACAGGCTTTTCTAAACTTTTTAGGATCATGACGTATGGTTAGTGAATGTAAATCTACTATGGAATAATAACATTCAAATTCATTTTCTAGATCTTTCCAACTCTGTATTGCTCCAATATAATTTCCTAAAGTCAAACTTCCTGTAGGCTGTGCCCCACTAAATATAACCTTTTGTTTTTGCTTTGACACAATCTCACATCCTTTTAATCTTATGATAATATATATTATAGCACAAATCTATAAACTCAATATCTATTTTCTAATTCTTCAATACGTTCTTCTAGTTCTCTTATTTTACTAATTAAAAACTCATGACCTTCATGGGTTATACTGCCTTTTTTACTAAAATGTCTTAATAATAAAAATGTAACAACAATAGGTACTATTAATAATGTCAGCATCAAAATTAAATTTAAAATTTGAAAAAGAAAACCACTCATATAAAATCACCACCCTATTTTACATAGCATTCACTATATTCAAAATTATATCATATTATATGGAAAAATTTATACTTTTAATTTTATATTTAATATTATAATTTAGTATTACTTTTATTTCTTTATTATTTACCAAATTCTGATATAATAAAATTATAATAAGAATTTTTTGACTATATTACATACATTTTATAAATGAGGTGAAATAATGAAAGGTACAATTGTCTCTACATGGATTGAAAGTCTACGTAGTATGTTTGATGATACTATAGTAGATGAAGCTATGAAAGCAGTGAATTGGGAAATAAACAGAATAATTACACCATTGGAAGATATACCTGATGATGAAATTTTCTCCATATTTGATTATATATCTAAACAATCTAATAAACCCGTTGAACAAATATGGCGAAGTGTTGGCCGGCAAAATATTTACTCTTTCCATAAATGGTTTCCATCCTATTTTGAAAGATTTAATTTAAAAGGCTTTTTAATGATGATGGATGATGTACATGCCCAGCTAACCAGGTTCATAAAAGGGGCCAATCCTCCTAGGTTAATTGCAGATGAAATAGGTCCAAAGGAAATTCAAATTACATATCAATCCAAGAGGGGTCTTTTTGATTATTTTCTTGGTCTATTAGAGGGAAGTTCTAAATTCTTTAATGAAAAAATAGAATACGAAGTTTTAGACAGAGGAACTATGGAAGATGGTAGAAAATATTTAATAGTAGATATAAAATTCGAAAAATCATCTGATATAGTTATTGAATCCAGATTATCAAAGATATTAGGCTTAGGATTTATAAAAAATTTACCTGTTAAAATCAGTCTAATCACCACCATAATTACATCCATTAGTTTATTTGCTCTAAATCAAAATAATTATATTACAAATATTATAGTAACTATAATTACCCTATTATCTAGCTATATATTTTCTAATATAGTATTAAAACCTATAGACCAATTTACTGATGAAATAAATAAAATATCTGAATATGATTTTACCAGTAATACCCTTGTAAAAACCGCAGATAAATTTGAAGAAAGTTTTAAAATATTAAATGAGGCAAAGGATATAGTTAAAAAAGATTTCCTATTCCTCAAAGGTGGTACTGATGATATGGGTAATTTTGTAGACCAGTTTTTAGAAATAGCTGAAAATATGAAAACATTATCAGATTCCATAGCTCTTGTTGTAAATGAGGTGGCAATGGGTGCTTCCCAACAAGCCTCTGAAACAGGAGATGCTGTAAATACATTAGATGAATATGTAAATACATTGAATAAAATAGTAATAGAGGAAACAAAGGGCAAGGAAGAGTTGGAAGAAGCTGTAATAAATTTAGAAAAGTCCTTTAATGATGTAAGGGATGTAACTACCATGATCGATAAAGTGAGAAGTAATTTCTCCACAGTCAATCATCAGGGACAAGAACTATCTTCCCAAGCAACTAAAATAATGGAAATTAGCTCCACTGTTGAGTCCATAGCAGATCAAACTAATCTATTGGCATTAAATGCTGCCATAGAAGCTGCAAGTGCTGGTGATGCAGGCAGAGGATTTACTGTAGTAGCAGAGGAAATCCGTAAACTTGCAGAAAACTCTAAAGATGCAGTAAAAGATATAAATCAAAATTTATTGTTCTTTATAAAGCAAATTGAAGGTTTTGTAAAAGCAATTGAAGAACAATATGAACAGTTAGAGTCCAGTAATAAAACTTTAGAAAATGTTACATCTAATAGTCATACTTCTACTGAACAAATTGTGGGTGTGTCTGAAACTATTGTAAAACTTGTGGATGAACTTTCAAAAGAAACAGAAAAGCTTACAGGTGTAATAGAAAATATACATGCTTTAGCAGCTATTTCTGAAGAAAACTCTGCTGCTTCACAGGAAATGAGTGCCAATGTTACACAGTACTCTGAAAAGGTAATAGAGCTTACAAATAATATAGCTTTATTAGAAGTATTGACAACTAATTTTAGAAAAGAATTGAAAAAATATAAAGTATAATTTTTTCATAAATAAATGGGTGAAGATTAATCTTCACCCATTTATTATCCTAGTAAATCATCAACTCTATCTCTATCAAATCCAACCATTGTTTCACCATCAATTACCACAACTGGTACAGCCATAATACCTTTAGCTACTAACTCCTGTCTAGCTGCAGGATCTCTTTGTATATTTTTTTCTATAAATTCTATTCCTCTTTCATTGAAATAATCCTTTGCTGTATAGCAATGGGGGCATGTATCACTTGTGTATATAATTACTTCTTTAGCCATTTAAGCTCCTCCTTAAAATTTATTTCATCTGATTAATACCCAATGATAAAAATATTATTCAAATAATATTTTATCAATTATTTATAGTAAAGTCATTAAAATATTTTTTTATTCCATTAAGTAATTCATTTTTTGTATATAGACATTCTCCATATTCTTTAATATTTTCATATTGGATTAACTCTATAATTGCCTTTATATTATATTTGTTAATATCCTCAATACCATAGAAAAAATTTTCTTGCCTATCTAAATCTGCTATGTAAAAATACACATCTTTTTTTTCTTCCAAAGCTTATCACCTCAATATATTCTTATATGATTTTATCATTTACATTGATAAAAAGTTTATTCAATATTATTGAGGTATAATAATTAATTATATATATTATAAATTCCAAATATCTTTACAACTTGAGGATATTCCTATGGCACCTGCTTTTAAACTTTCTATAACATCTTCCTTATCTTGGATTAAGCCTCCTGCAATTACAGGTATATTAGTTTCATTATATACTTTTTTTATAATTTTAGGCATAATACCAGGTAATATTTCTACTGCATTAGGTTTAGCCATATGAATGGATTTTATACCAGTTTCTAAAGCTTGCGAATCCAATATAAATAATCGCTGTATTGTAAATAAATCCATCTCCTTGGCAATTTTTACAAGATTAAGTTTTGTGGTAATAATTCCACTGGGCCTGATATTTTCATGTATATATTTAAGAGCTATTAAATCTCTAGAAAAGCCCTCTAATAAATCTACATGGATATATACTTCCTTATCCTTTAATTTTATCTTTTCTACCACATCTCTTAAATTAAATATATTCCCTGTAAGTAAAAAGATAATCTCACAATCTGTATTTATGGCTGAGTCTAAATTGTCAATATCATGTATGGCAGCTATTATAGGATTGTTCTGAATGCTAGTATAAAATATTTTTTCCAAAAAATCTACCCCCCTTACCTGTTACCAGTAATTATATCAAATATTCAGTCAATTTCCTAATACTATTATAACTCAAGTTTTATAATTATTGGATCCATTCCTGAAGTTTTTTCATATCTTTTATAATAATTTTTCTAGCTTCAAGATCTATACTGCCTTCTTTTCTAAATTGACTAAGGGATCTACTAACGGTTTCCCTAGCAGTTCCTACCATATTGCCCAGCTCCTGTCTAGATATATTTAATTTAATTTCTATACCCCTATGAGTTTTGACACCATGATCTTTGGCAAAGCCAATTAAGGTCCTAGCTAATCTATCATATGTATCACTTAATGCTAGTTCTTTAACTTTTTGTTGTGATAAATATAATTTTCTACTAAAAACCTTTATAATTTGTAATGCAATTTCCACATTATTTCGTATTAATTCTTCTAAATCCTCATTTTTTATCATTCCTATATTGGCGTCTTCCAATATCTCTGCAGTTGCTGGATACTTAATATCTCCAAATAAAGCTACTTCTGCAAATACTCCACCTTCAGATAATATTGTAAATATATGTTCTCTACCATCAGCAGTTGTTTTATATATTTTTACTTTCCCTGATTTTATAAAGTAAAATGCATTACCCGGATCACCTTCCATAAATACAATTTCACCTTTTTTCAAACTTTTGCTAATTGTTATCTTAGCAATACTTTCAATATCTTTATCATCTAATTCAGAAAAAGCTGGTATTTTTTTAAGTATATCAATTGTTATATTACCCATTAAATCCTATCGCTCCAATCTATTATAAATCTTTTTAATATATTTAAATAACTATATTTTTTATTATATACCCATACTTCATAAAAATTTCTTCTTTTATAATACTAGCATAAATAATTGATTTTGTGACAATAATCACTATAATAAATATGAATTTACTAAAATTTATAGTTGATTTATATTTAATTTAGATTATAATAAAAATAAAGCTATGAAAACATAAAAATACATGGGAGGTTTTTTGTTTATGAAAATTACTAAGGATACAATGATTAGTGAAGTCCTAAAAATCAATCCAAATGCTATTCCTATCCTAATGGGTTATGGTATGGCTTGCCTAGGTTGCCCATCTTCACAAATGGAAACATTAGAACAAGCAGCTATGGTTCATGGAATTGATATAGATGATTTATTAGAAAAATTAAATGCTTAATATATATATATTATAGACCCTAGTATTATACTAGGGTCTAAATATTTTTCATAATAAATATATCATTCTATATCTTCATCTGGTTCAAGTTGAACAGGAATTTGCTGATTTATATATATATTATTCTCTGTAACAATAGAATCATATGCCAATATATCTACTCCTTTTTCACTGGCTAATTTAACAGCTTGTGAAAAATCCTTGTCCATTTTCCAGTTTAACTTAAATATTTTGGGCCCTTTCATCTGTATTAAAAAGAATATACATCCCTTATAACCTTCCTCAACTGCTTCTATCATTTCTAATACATGTCTAGCTCCTCTCACAGTAGGTGCATCTGGAAACATGGCAATGCCATGATTTTCTAAAGTAACTCCTTTTACTTCCATAAAGCCCTTTTTTCCTGAATCCTCAAAATATATATCAAATCTAGAATTTTTAAAAGAAACTTCCCTTTTTATATTATCTACATTTTCAAAACCCTTAATAAGACCCTTTTCCATCCCATGAAAAACTACATAATTTGGTACTTGAGAATCCATGTTCACCAGCATATTATCCTTCCATACAGCAATTAATGAGTATTTTGTTTTTCTATTTAGATTATGAGAACAATCTTCTAGTATAACCTTTGCTCCTGGTATGAGCAATTCTCTACATCTTCCAGTATTCTTCACATGGACTATTTCCTCTTTATCATTTATCAATACATGGGCAATAAATCTATTAGGTCTTTTTAAAAAAATTCCTTCTACTATTTTAGTATATTTCATCTGCTTTTCTCCCTTTTATATCAAGTAATATTTTTATACTCCATATAGGTAATTAATATATCATATTTATTATTAAGATTAAAATAAAAAACCCTATTAAAATAGAGTTTTTTATTTCTAATTTTTATTTATCAATCTTTCTAAAGATAAAAAGGGTACAAGATCTTTATTGTTTAAATGAATAAATTTTTCTCCTTCTTCATCTCGAATAATTAAATCAATTCCTCTATCAGTTATTTGAAATTCTGGACTAGAATCAACTTTTTCTCCCTTAACTCTTTCTAAATAATCTTGGAATTCACTAAAATCTATCCCTAGATAATCCTCTATTTTTATGTATTTCTCATTTATATAATCAAAGGTTCTATATAGAGTTAAGTATTTTTCACTTCCATAATAGTCCTCACCAGGAAAAGTTATAAGGGAACTATAGGATAAATATTTATTTCCTTGAAAACCTGAATTTGCAGAAATCATAATTGGTTTAGTATCTTCAAATTTAGAAATAAAATCTTCAATATCTTGTTCTATAATACTATTAATTCTATTTTGTTTTTCTTCATCATCCTTCATTACAATTTGAAATATATTGTAATCAATATCATTTTCTTTAAATTCTTTATTTATTATATAATTATTAGATTTTATTCCAAATTTTAAATGTTCATCTATGGCATTAAAGACATCCATTATTTCATTGTATTCTCTTTTATCTATATTCTCAATCATTTTGCTTGTTAGGGTATTTGGATATTCATTCTTTTTATTTATTATTTCCTCATATATTTCATCATTTTTATCTATAAAAACTCCTAAATAACTACCTTCTGGACCTACTAATAATGAGTAAGTTTGAATAATATAAACTTTATTTAACAAGGTGTAAATAAAACCTGATTCATATTTTTCTAAAATTAATTCAGTCTTTATCATATCTTCCATAATTCCATCTACATCTAATTTTCCTCTTTCATATTCATAATTTTGAATTTTTCCATAAAGTTCAAATGTTTTTCCTAAATCATCTGATATATATTCGGATAAATTACTTAATGCCTTCCAATCTGTTTCAACAACAGGTGTCTCCTCATATCTAACTATAGTTAAAAATCCATCTATTAAACTTTCATACCCCTTTTTTATTTCTTCATTTTCAATTTTTCCCATTTTACTTTCGTCTAGAACCCAGTCCATATTATTTAAGGTTTCTAAATACTGAGATTTATAAATCTTTTCATTAAATTCATTAATCATCTCTGTTTGGTATATAATAAGCCA
>JAAYNB010000257.1 GCA_012521085.1 Clostridiales bacterium
GGTATTAGTGTGGGTGCTGATGATCAGATAACTAAACCGAAACTTGGTGAATTGGTAGACCGTATCTTAAGTTTAAGAAAATAATTATAATTTTATAATAAACCCCTGTAATTACTTAATTTACAGGGGTTTACTTCATGTTTAAAACTCTAAGTTTAAGTTTTTAGTATGTTTTATATTTCTATTTCATATTTATTAATTAACTTATCTATACTATTTATTGTGTCTTCTAAGCTATGTTTTCTTTCTCTAATACATATTCTAGCTTCTGAATTACAGATAACACATTTTCGTCCTTGTACCCCCATTTTTTCCCTACCTATGGAGCTACCGTCCAAATCATATATATCTATATCAAAAATCCTGCCTAATTCATGTTCTATCTCCATATCCATGGCCATTTTTTTAGCTTTTATTGGATTTAGATTCACCACCAATATGAAAGCATTACCATCTGCTCCCCTTGTATTTTTTTGCTCTATTATATGGTCTTTGAATTTTGAAATTATAAGATTTTCCAATATATTATATGCTTTCTGAGACATGGGAGTGTTTTTATTACTACCGGGATAATTTATTTTACCACAAATAACTGGAAGTTTATACTTTTTTATTAAATCCAGTATTGTGTCATAGCGTTTTTCTCTAGCTTCTAAGACTTCATCTATCAATGGGGAGTATCACTCCTTTTTATCTTTTCTATAATATTCTCAGCCTCAGGGGATTTGAGAAAATCATAGGTGGTTTTTGGCACTATGGCTTTTATTTTATCCCAGTCTTCTGTTTTTATTAAATTCCTCACATTTGATGCACTAATGGCCTTATTATCCTTAATTACTCTATTAATTTTCACCAATTCTATATCATATTTAGGCAGTATATAACTTAATGCTCTATTATATTCACTGGTAACATTACAATAGGGTTCTGTCCCTATATATCTTCTTTTTATATTAAAAATTGGTGAAATATATTTACCAAATATTCCTGCATCCAGTTGTGTATAGGCCTTGAGTCTTGTACCCTCTTCCCTTAGAAAATAAGAAGGAAAGGTATTGGATGAAATAATATAATCTCCTCCTGGTATTACATGTACATTTGGTAAATCTTTTGTACCTTTTTTTACAAGGTCTAATCTTACTTTAAAGGGGAATAGAGATCTATCCTCTTCTACAATAAAGACTACTACTTCTTCATTTTCTTTAGCAGCTCTTTCTATTAAATATCTATGGCCTAGGGTAAAGGGATTACAGTTCATTACAAGGGCAGCCTTTTCATTATCTTTAAGTCCACTATTTTTATACATCTTTTCTATATATTTATTGATATTAACCATTCCTCCCTCTAAGAGAGAGACTTTATCTACTGTATATACTTCTTTAAAATTCAGGCCTTTAAATATATTAAGATTCTTAGGTTCGGTAAATACAAAATATTCATATATCCCCTTTTCAAATAGGTAATTAGTTATATGGGTAATTAGTTTTGAAGCAATACCTTCTCCCTGTAGTCCTTCTCTAACGGCAAAGCATTTTAATACTTTACCTGCATGGGAACAGGTTCCTAGTATTTCTCTATCCTTTTTAGCTATTACTGTATATTCTATATCCTTATCAAAAAATAGGTTAAAAGTTGAAAGAAATCTTTCAACCTCTAACCTTTTATCACTATTTAAATCTATTTTTTCCAGTATAATACCATGCATAGAATCAATCCTTTATTTTTCTAACTACATCAATAACAGTACCATCACGATATTCTACCACTGCCACTATTTTATCATCTAATTGTATTTTTTCTGGAATTCCTGTCATTTCTTCTGCCATTTCTTTTAATTCTTCAATGGTCATTACAGGTAAATTGGTATCTTTAAGCTTCTCTATTAAATCCTGTCTTTGAGGATTTACAGCTATACCTCTTTCTGTTACTAATACATCTATACTTTCTCCAGGTGTAGTTACTGTGGTAACACTATCTACAATAATAGGAAGTCTTCCCCTCATTAATTGTGTAACAACAATGGATAATTTAGCTCCAGCTGCTGTATCACTATGTCCACCTGATCCACCCATAATCATACCATTGGATCCTGTAGTAACATTCACATTAAAATCTGTGTCTATTTCAGTAGCACCTAAAATCATAACATCTAGATTATTTACAACTGCTCCTTTATTATGTGGATTTCCATACATGGATGCAGACATTCCTTGATGATTTTTATTATCTCTATAGGATTCTACTGCTTTTAAGTCAAAGCATTGAACATCAAATAGAGATTTAAATAATCCTTCTTCAAACATATCCACTATATATCCTGTAATACCACCTGCTGCAAAACTTCCTACAATTTCTTTTTCCTTCATAAGTTCTTTTACATAAGCAGCTACAGCTAAAGAAGTTCCTCCTGCTCCTGTTTGAAATGAGAATCCATCTTTTAATAATCCTGATGCCTCAATAACTTGAGATGTCATCTTTGCAATTTTTAGTCCCACAGGATCTCTAGTAATTCTTGTAGTACCAGAGACAATTCCCTTTGGATCTCCAATACTATCTACTTCTACTATATAGTCTATATATTCCTGTGTAATCTCAATTGGTGATGCAGGATATGGTACTAGATTATCTGTAATAGCCACAGTTTTATCTGCATACAGGGCATCTGGTATGGCATAACCCAGAGAACCACAAGCTGCTGGTCCCTGTACACCATTGATATTACCATAACTGTCACATGTAGGTGAAGCTATAAAAGCTATATCAATTTTTAAATCTCCTGCTTGAATAGCTCTAGCTCTACCACCATGGGTATGCATTATAGCTGGGTTTTTTAATTCTCCCCTAGAAATAGCCTCTGCTACTGGCCCTGACATATAGTTAGCATATATTCCTGTAACTGTCCCATTTCTCATATGTTCTACCAATGGAGCATGGATTGGGAAAATTGAACTTGCTGCAACTTTAATATCTTTTAATCCCATATTAGCAACTTCTTCCAATACCATATTCAGTACATAATCACCGTTTCTTAAATGATGGTGAAAGGATATTGTCATACCATCTTTAATATTACATTTTTCCATAGCTTCTCTTATAGAAGATAGAATTTTACTTTCTCCTGGTACTATACTTCTTAATTGTACAGATTTTTTTTCTACATTTCCTAGACTTTCAAAAGCTCCTTTAAATGGTTTTACTGTCCCATAGCCTTGAATAGACTCTGGAATTTCTCTACCAAGTACATTTTTCATATATCTACCTCTCCTTTATAAACCCTATGGCAGAAAACCTCTACTTTTTTAGTAGAGGTTTCTCCCATACAAAGTTTGAAAAGTCACTTACTCCCTCTTTCAAATAAAAACTCTATCTATAATAATCCAGCAAGTCTTGCATTTTTCAATATATCTTCTGCTCTGGCTATAATTGGAGCATCTACCATTTTACCATCCAATGAAAATACTCCAATGCCTTCTTTTTTAGCTTCTTCTGTTGCTTTCATTACCCTCTTAGCATAATCTATTTCTTCCAATGATGGTGCAAATATCTCATGAATTGTATCTATCTGTCTTGGATTAATTGCAGCTTTTCCTGTAAGTCCTAAGGATTTTGCTTTTTGAATATCTTTTTTAAATCCTTCTATATCATCCATATCTGCAAAAGGTGTATCTATAGCTGATATTTTATAAGCTCTACAAACACTGGCTACTTTATTTCTAGCATAGAAAATTTCTTCACCTTCTCTAGTTCTTTTAATACCAAGGTCTGCTGTTAAATCCTCTGCACCTAGTAATACGCCAATTACTCTATAGGAAGATGCTATGATACTACTTATATTTTCAATACCATAGGCTGTTTCAATAAGTGGAAATAATTTAATACTTCCCTTTTCAAATCCCTCTTCCTCTTCAATTTTTTCAAGCATACCACATACAGTTGAAATATCTTCTTCTGTTGCTTTAGCAACCATTAATGCATCAGGTTTTACCCTTGCTACTTCTTCAATATCTTTTATACCAAAACCTGATGAAAGGGGATTGATTCTTACTACAACTTCTGTATCATAAAAATTAATATTTTTAATAGCATTTCTTACTAAAATTCGAGCAGAATCTTTTTCTGTAATGCTTACTGCATCCTCCAGGTCTAGTATTACACTATCGGCTCCAAGGATTCCAGCACTTTGTAGCATACTAGGATTATTTCCTGGCATAAATAACATAGTTCTTCTTAGCCTTTCCATTAAATCACCTCTTAAATAGCCCTTTTTACTGCTGTTTCTATCCTAGCCCTTATTGTGTAATCTAGGGCTCCTCTATCCTTAGCAATGATATGAGCGTCTTTTACATCTAACTCCTCTAAAGTTGCTAAAATTGTCTCTTTAATCTGTTTTCCAAATTGTGCCATAACAATACTCTCTAAATCTAATTGTATGCCACCTTCATCATTAGGCTGAATCATGATATAAATATCATTGGATTCCATGGTGCCTGCCTTAGCAGGAACTTTAATTTCCATAGCTAACACCTACTTTCTTGCTTCTAAATATTCCCTTTGTCCAATTTCGTAATAATTGTTTCCATCTTTATCTACAACTACAATGGCTGGGAAATCTTCCACATATAATTTTCTAATAGCTTCTGCACCTAAATCTTCATAGGCAATAACTTCAGCTGACTTTACGCATTTTCCTATTAATGCTGCTGCACCACCAACGGCTACAAAATATGTAGCACCTTCTTTTACAATAGCATCTATTACTTCTTCACTTCTCTTACCTTTACCAATCATACCTTTTAATCCTTTTTCTAAAAGGGCAGGAGTAAAGGGATCCATTCTATAACTAGTTGTAGGTCCTGCTGAACCAATAGGTTCTCCTTCTTTTGCAGGTGTTGGTCCTACATAGTATATGATTTGATCCTTTATATCGATAGGTAGCTCTTTACCTTGATCTAATAATTCAACTAATCTTTTATGTGCAGCATCTCTAGCTGTATATATATAACCTGTAATTAAAACATTGTCCCCCGCTTTTAAATCTTGTATTTGATCTGATGTTAGGGGTGTTGTTATTTTTTTAATCATTTTATTACCCCTCCTATAATTCTGCTTCACCATGTCTAGTAGCATGGCAATTTATATTTACTGCAACTGGTAAACCTGCAATATGTGTTGCATAGCTTTCTATATTAACTGCAAAGGCTGTAGTCTTCCCACCAAAACCTTGTGGCCCAATTCCTAATTCATTTACTGCTTCTAATATTTCTCTTTCTAATTCAGCATATATTGGGTTAGGATTTCTCACATCAGTTGATCTTAACAGTGCTTTTTTAGCAAGATATGCAGCTCTATCAAAAGTACCACCTACTCCAATACCTATAACTATTGGTGGGCATGGATTAGGACCTGCTTCTTTTACTACTTTTAGCACAAAATCTTTAATACCTTCTTTACCATCAGCTGGTCTTAACATTTTTAATTGACTCATATTTTCGCTTCCAAATCCCTTTGGAGCAA
>JAAYNB010000258.1 GCA_012521085.1 Clostridiales bacterium
ATTTCATCCCTTTTTTCAACACATTCATCTAATTCTTTCTTTTCTATTTTATCTTCTACTCCACTTGCTACTTTTAGACTATATAAAATGAAAATTCCATTTCCAATCAACAATATAATCAATAGGGAATATATTAGATATGATTTTATCCCCATATTTGATCTATAAATTATCAATAAAAATAATAACAGAATTTCAACACAAAAATCTAAAAGCCTTCTTTTGTCTTTCATAATTCTGGTCCCCCCTTTTTCTTTAAACACCTGTGTATTAATGTGATATAACTAAGTTGTCTATTACCATCAAAATACCAATAGTGTATACATAGTATATACTTCATTATAAACATGTTAAAATCCTCTTTTTTACAACTTTTTTTCTTAATATTATAAACAATGTTTTTTAAAGCATATTTAATCCAAATCTTAATATATATTTATAATTATAATGCTTAATAATACATTGCAAGTATCATGCCAGTTTTATTATAAATTTTATTTTATATTAGGGGGTTGGCACAAATATTGCATGTATAATATTTAAACATATACATACATTAAAATCATATTTAAAAACAACTTATATAATGACAAAATATTTTTAATATTAATATATTTGTTTGTTATATTTGTTGTTAAATGGGTATCAATTAAATTGGTATATGTTTTTTATAACAAATTCTATAAAATAAAGGAGGAGTTTTTATGAAAAAAATAATTAACAATCCAGAAATGGTAGTAGAGGAAATGTTAGACGGTTTTGTAAAGGCGCATCCTAATTATGTCAAAAGAGTAGAAGGTTTTGACGTTATAGTACGTGCCAATGCACCTGTGAAAGGTAAAGTTGCCTTAATCAGTGGTGGTGGAAGTGGACATGAACCTAGCCACGGCGGTTTTGTTGGTAAAGGTATGCTAGATGGTGCCGTAGCCGGAGCTGTATTTACTTCTCCAACACCAGACCAAATTTTTGAAGCTATAAAAGCTGTAGATGGTGGCGCTGGTGTTCTAATGGTTGTTAAAAACTATACTGGTGATGTTATGAACTTCGAAATGGCTGCTGAAATGGCAGAAATGGAAGATATTGAAGTTACCAGTGTAGTAGTAAATGATGACGTAGCTGTAGAAGACAGTACATATACTACAGGACGTAGAGGTGTTGCTGGTACAGTATTTGTACACAAAGTAGCTGGTGCTGCTGCTGAAAAAGGTTTAGACCTGGCTGAGGTTAAGAGAATTGCAGAAAAAACCATTGCAAATGTACGTTCCATGGGAATGTCATTAACACCTTGTACCGTTCCTGCTGCTGGCAAACCCTCCTTTACATTAGCAGAGGATGAAATGGAAGTTGGTCTAGGTATCCATGGAGAACCTGGAACACACAGAGATAAGATTCAACCTGCTGATAAGATCGTCGATCATTTACTAGACAAAATACTATCTGACATAGATTATAGTGGCAGCGAAGTTGCAGTTTTAGTAAATGGACTTGGTGGAACACCTATTATGGAATTATATGTTATGAATAAGAGAATAAGTGAAGTTCTAGCTGAAAAAGGTATTAAAGTTCATAGAACATATGTAGGAAACTACATGACTTCATTAGAAATGGCAGGAGCATCTATTTCTCTATTAAAACTAGATGATGAATTAAAAGAATTAATAGATGCTGAAGCTGATACACCTGCATTAACACAGTTCTAAATATATCTATAAAATAATTTTAAATTCCTAATATAATTGGGAGGCCTAAGGTCTCCCAATCTAAATTACTGATTATTGGATGTATTTAATGATAATATCTTATTCTTTAGTTTTTTTGGCCATTATAATAGCCAAAATAATGATTTTCCATTAGGTTTATCTTATTTGACATTAAATTTTAAAAAAGAAGGTGTTATAAATGTTTAACAATAAAATTCTAATCAATATATTAAGTGAAATGGCTGATGTAATAAAGGAAAATCGTGGCCTACTTACAGATTTAGACCAAGCTATTGGTGATGGAGACCATGGAATTAATCTAGACAGGGGTTTTTCCGCATTAAAAGAAAGTCTTGATAGTTTAAAAGACAAGGATTGTGCTTCCATATTAAATTCTGC
The DNA here is from genome assembly GCA_012521085.1 of Clostridiales bacterium. Lineage (GTDB taxonomy): Bacteria > Bacillota > Clostridia > Peptostreptococcales > Natronincolaceae > JAAYNB01. Next base: position 2,100 of record JAAYNB010000258.1, read on the forward strand.
AGCCATGGTATTTATTTCTAAAGTAGGTGGAGCTTCAGGTCCTCTTTATGGTACAGCATTCATGCGTGCTGGTAAAGAAATAGCTGGTAAAGAAAATATTACAGGAGAAGATGCTATTAACATGTTTAATGCAGCTATTGAAGGTATTATGAAAAGAGGTAAATCCGACAAAGGTGATAAAACCATGTTAGATACATTAATCCCAGCCTTTGAAGCTTTTAAATCTGCTATTGAAAATGGAGATGATTTTGAGAGCATATCTGAAAAAACTCTAGAAGCTGCTAAAGAAGGTCTAGAATATACTAAAACTATTGCAGCTAGAAAAGGTAGAGCTAATTATCTAGGGGAAAGAAGTATTGGCCATCAAGACCCTGGTGCCACATCCAGCTACTTAATGTTAAAAGTAATTGCTGATGTTTTAGCTAAAGAATTATAAATTTTATAGGAGTTGATTAATTTGAAATTAAAGGGCAAAAAAATCATTGCATTAATTGACCATGATTTTGAAGATTTAGAACTATGGTATCCAGTACTACGTCTACGTGAAGAAGGAGCTACAGTGGATATAGTAGGATTAGAAGCTAAAAAAGAGTATATTGGTAAATATGGAGTACCTGCTGTTTCTGATTATAGTTTTGGGGAAATCAATGTAGATGATTATGATGCCATATTAGTACCAGGTGGTTGGGCTCCTGATAAACTTAGAAGATTCCCTGAGGTACTAGATTTAGTTAAAAAAATGAATGAAGCTAAAAAGCCAATAGGACAAATATGCCATGCAGGTTGGGTATTAATTTCCGCGGATATATTAAGAGGTAAGACTGTTACCAGTACACCTGGTATTAAAGATGATATGACAAATGCTGGAGCTACTTGGGTTAATGAAGCTGTAGTAGTAGACGGACATCTAGTATCCAGCCGTAGACCACCAGATTTACCTGATTATATGAGAGCTTTTATTGAAGTAATGTCAAAATAAATATTTACATTAAAATAGTCCCTTCCACTTATATATGAAAGGGACTTATTTATTTAATTATTCTTTTATATTTTCTCCACGAAACCTTTTATCAATTTCCTCCATTAATTCTACCTTTGGTGTAGAACCTCCACCTTGGAATTCTGATTCTAACCATGCAGATACCATCATCTTAGCTAATTCTGGACCTACAACTAAAGCACCCATACACATTACTTGAGCATTATTACTCTTTCTAGCTCTTTCAGCAGTATATACATCATGGCATACAGCTGCTCTAACACCTGGTACTTTATTTGCTGTAATAGCCATACCTACACCAGTACCGCATAGTAAAATAGCTCTTTCATAATTTCCTTTAGATACTTCTTCAGAAACTTTAAGAGCCACATCTGGATATAAAACTTCTTCTCCTTCATTGCTACCAAAATCATCACATTCATAACCTTTTTCTTTTAGAAAATCTATTAAAATCATTTTTAAATTATAAGCATTTTGATCGCAACCAATAGCAATTTTTTTCATCTTAATTCCCCCAAAATTCTTATTTGTACTTCTAATATTTTACCTTAATATTATATTTTTTTTATTCCATTTATTTTCTCAAATTAAAATATTTAAACCTTATTCCACTTTACCTCTAGCAGCATCTACTATTTTTCTGAAATTCTCTGCTTTTAATCCAAAACGTCCAACAAATAGACCATCTATATTATCTTTAGACATTAATTTCACTGCATTTTCTGGATCCACAGATCCACCATAAATAATAGTAATATTCTCTGCTATCTCTTTTCCATATTCCTTTTCAACTCTATTACGAAGAAAAACATGTATGTCCTCTACATAATTTTCATCTGCTGCCTCTGTTTGTCCTATGGCCCAAATTGGCTCATAAGCGATAATTACCTTCCTCATATCTTCTTCATCTAAGCCATCTAACATCCACATAAGCTCAGTGGTCAATCGAATTTTCCCTATATTTTGTTCCTTATCTTCTGCAGTTTCACCTGTACATACAATAGGTATCATACCATGATTTAAAGCTAATTTTACCTTTTTATTAATAGTCATATTCGTCTCATTAAAATAGGTTCTTCTCTCTGCATGTCCTATTTCTATATATTTACAACCAAGTTCTCTAAGTACTTGTGGTGGAACTTCCCCTGTATATGCTCCCTTTTCTGCAAAGGAGATATTTTGTGCACCCCAACTGACATTGGTATTAGCCAATGTTGTTGATATCAAGGGAATCATTGGGAATGTAGGTAATAAAAACATGTCCACATCATCAACATCTTTTACTGATTCACTTATTTCCTTAGCCAATTTCTTACCTTCATATATGGAATAAATATGTGTTTTCCAACTACTTCCTACAATTTTTCTTCTCATCTTCGATTCTCCTCTACTATTAAGAATCACTGTCTAAATAACTAGACAGTGATTCTATATTTTTACATGGTTATGGTAATTTATTGTAGAAAGTTTCTATGAATGCAGCACTGGAAGCTGCACCAGGATCTTTATGCCCTACAGCTCTTTCACCTAAGCGCATTGCACGTCCTTTTTTAGCTACTAAAGGTATAGTAGAATCAGCACCTTCATTAGCTGCTTCTTTGAATTTATTAAAAGCTTCTTTTGGAGCTAAGCCTTCTTCTATTGCTTTTTCAAAAGCATCTAGACCAGGTCTTAAAGCATCAACCATTGTCTTTTCACCTACAACGGCTTTACCCCTTGCTTCTATACTTTCTACTGCAACCTTAAACATTTCATAAAACTCTTGGAAATTAACTTCGTCTTTACCATTAGCTGGAGTACCAAATTTCATAAAGAAACTACCATATAGAGGTCCAGCAGAGCCACCAACTTTTGATAAGAGGGCCATACCTACCTTTCTAAAAAAGGTTGTTAAATCCTCTTTAGCCCATTCTTCTAAATTTTTCTCTACTTCTCTAAAACCAATACTTAAATTTATACCATGGTCTCCGTCACCTATGGCAGAATCTAACCCTGTGAAATAGTCTCTTTTCTCTTCAGCTAAAACGATTAAATCCTTTATAACATCAATGAAATAATCTTTATTTAATACATAATCTTGGCCCATATTATGCTGCCTCCCTACATTTATATTGCTATATAAGTTTTAATAATTATTTAATTGTAAGATATGGTGTATCACAAGGATGATCTAATAATTGTTTTAATTCATCATCTAGTTTAGTTATAGTAACTGACATACCAGCCATGTCCATAGAAGTAGCAAAAGGTCCTACATAAGCACGATGTACTTTTACTCCCTTTTCTTCTAATATTTGATCTACCCTTCTATAGCAGATGTGTAAATCAATAAGTGGTGTTGCACCTAAGCTATTAACTAGTACAGCTACTTCGTCACCTGACTCAAGTGGCATATCTGCTAGGATATGATCCATAATTTGATCAATTACCTTGTCAGCAGGTTCAATTTTACCTCTTCTTACTCCAGGCTCACCATGGATACCCATTCCAATTTCCATATCTCCATCTTCCATTTCGAAGATTGGTTTTCCTGTAGCTGGTAATGTTGCAGATGACAATGCTACACCCATGGATCTAGTATTAGCATTAGCTTTTTCTGCTGCTGCTTTTACTTCGTCTAAATCTCCACCTAAATCAGCTTTTGCTGCTGCTGCCTTGAATACGAAAACGTCTCCAGCAACTCCTCTTCTATCCTCAATATTTTCAGAAGAAACAACATCGTCTGTTACTAGTACAGTCTCAACTCTAATACCGTCCGCTGCAGCCATTTCAGCACCCATATCAAAGTTCATAACATCTCCTGCATAGTTACCATATAGATAAATACAACCTTTTCCTGCATCAACAGCTTTTACTGCATTATAGCAAGGTTCTGGAGATGGGGATGTGTTAATGTTACCAATAACAGCTGCATCGGCAAATCCTTCACCTACATAACCTAAGAATAAGGGCTCATGTCCAGAACCGCCACCAATGATTACTCCTACTTTATCTTTAACAGGAGCTTTTTTACTAACTACTACTCTGCCATCGTTTTCTAAAACCTTTACATAATCCTTGTGGGCTCTCACATACCCATCAATCATCTCCTCTACAACATCATAGGGATCGTTAATTAATCTTTTCATTGTCATTGCTATTTCCTCCTTTTAATTTATTATTGCAAAAGCTAAAATTTTAAATATTGATATATTAATTACTAGGTGTCTTAATAAAAGACACCCTTAATAATAATACCCATAAAATTTGGAAATAATCAAATAATTTATGAAATTAAAAAATAAATTTAAAAAATTTATTTTTTATCCATGAATTTTTCTAAAATCTCTTGTTTCCTCTGCTGTAGCAATTATACTATCTATATCATCTGTGGTACTAGCTTGAACAACAGCAGCAATTACACCTTCTACCAATGGTGTGTCCATCATTTTAACTTTTTCACTTAATTCATCATCTAACATATCTATGGCCATTTCACTACTCATAACAGCACTTCCAAGATCTACAAATACTAAAATATTATTTAAATCTTTTAATTCCTCAATGGATTCTTTGATTAATACAGGATTTGTTCCTATTCTTCCACCTTCTGCTCCACCTGCTGCTATGATTTTAGAACCACCTGCATTCATTTGTTCTGCTATATCCTTAACTCCTTCTGCTACTTTTGCACTGTGAGATACAATTACTACTCCAATCATTTTTTTAAATCCTCCTTCAAACTTTTGATATTTATATCTTATTTTCTTAAAAAAATATATATTATATTATGGTTAATTTTCAAAAAAATAAAATGAGAAGAAAATAGAGATTTAAAACTTATATATATATTCTTTTAAGTTTGCTTTATATTCCTAATATATTATACACAATAA
>JAAYNB010000259.1 GCA_012521085.1 Clostridiales bacterium
CAGTTATTGAGTTTATGCTACAGCATAATCAATTATTAGATGGATTGTACTTAGAAAAAATTGATTATATGGATGACAAAGGGTATTTTTTTGGTTTTGGGTATCGTATCAATAATATACCAGTAACCTTTACTAATGATAGAATGAAATATCCCATAGAAATAAAAGTATATGGGGATAGGGTTAAAGAATATAAAAATTTTGTGAGAAAAGCTATGGAATTACCTAAGGTAAATACTAGTAATAAAATACTTTTACCTCAGCAGATAATAGAAAGGCATATAAATCTTATACAATCCTATTATTTAATAGATAATAAGGATATAATAATACCCGAAGAAGAAGTACTATCATATATGGAAAAAAGTATTAATAATGCAGAAATCATGTATTATGATACTATAGAAGATGGCACTAGACAATTATTCTCACCAATATGGAAAATCCAAATAGATAGACGAGAATACTATTTTGACAGTTATAATGCAGAACTACTATATACTCATCTTGTGGATTAATAGGTGGTGAATTTTATGGATTGGTCAAAAGCAAAAAATGTGTTAATAGTTGCTTTTATAATAACAAATCTCTTATTAGTATATGTGATACAGAAGGATTCAATTAATAATGAAAGATTTCAGCTTGCAAATGATGATTATATACAAAATGTAGAAAGTTTTTTATCCGATAATGGAATAAAACTAGATGTGGAAATTCAAAATAAAGGTATAACATTACCAATGTTAATGGTGAGGTATAAGACCTTTGATATTAAAGAGATAGCTAAGACCTTTTTAGGAGAAGATTATAATATTATAGATGACAATATATATCAATCTGGCAAGAAAAGAATTGAAAGGATTAGTAATAAAAAATTTGTATATACAGATAGCTCCAATGTTTTATCCAATTATCCTCTAAGTGAAGAAGAAGTAACAGAAATCAGTAAAGATTTTTTAAAAAAACATAATTTAATGTCAGAGGATTTAAAATTACAGCAGATATATCTTGGGGCTGTAGATGAAAACAGTGGTGTGCCCTTATATAAACTAGTATATAACCAAGTATATAAAAATCAATTCTTAGCAGAAAGTTATATAAATGTCTATATAAGACATGATTTGGTAGTAGGTTTAGAAGTTATGTTATTAGAATATGAAAAGACACAGGGTGGAAGTCAAAGGGTTATACCGGCAACAGAGGCTATACTTAGAAAAATGAATGATATATTATCAGATAATGAAGATGGGGAAGATATAGTTATATCTAGTTTAGAACTAGGATATTATTTTAATACTAATGATATAGATCTTACAACATGGGAGACCATTGCATCAGGAACAGCTTTTCCTGCATGGAAAATTGTCTTGAGTAATGGTAAGACATATTATACAGAAGCACTAAGAAATTGATACTCCTTATAAAATATAATATATAGACAACAAAATACTGGGAAGGTGTAATATTATACCTTTCCAGTATTTTGTTTTTTTAAAAAAAATATAATATAATTTACATGGTAAGGTAATTCATCATGTAATTTTTTATTTTAAAATTAATATATTTTATTACCATGACTTTAAATTATAAAATAAAACTTTATAAGACAGATTCTTATCAAAGCATATTAAAAATGATATAATAGGAATTGGCATCTTATGTTTTAATAAAATACAATAGCAAATTACCATATTGATATAGATAAAAAATATTTACAAAAGGTGGTGACCACTGACCTTTGTCAGTGAAATATATGGAAAAGATTATTATTCAAGGCGGTAGAAGGTTAAAAGGAGAAGTAGAAATTAGTGGTTTTAAAAATGCAGCTGTGGCCATTATGCCAGCGACATTACTAGCTGGAGATATATCTACTATTGAAAATTTACCTGGAATTAGTGATGTTAAGACATTATCTAAAATTCTTCAAGCTTTAGGAGCAAATATTGATATAAAAGATAAAAATACAATGAAAATAGATACTGGTCCTGTAAAGAATTGTTTTGTAGATTTTGAAATTGCTAAAGAATTAAGAGCATCCTATTATTTCTTAGGGGCAGCACTAGCTCGTTTTAAAAAAGCAAGTGTGGTATATCCAGGAGGATGTTTTATTGGAGGTAGACCCATAGACCAGCATATTAAAGGTTTTGAAGCTCTTGGTGCTAAGGTGAAGGTGGACCAGGGAATTATTACAGCAGAGGCTGATAGATTAGTGGGAGCAAAAATATATTTAGACGTAGTCAGTGTAGG
>JAAYNB010000276.1 GCA_012521085.1 Clostridiales bacterium
AACGAAATACAAAACCCAAAAACCTATATATAATATAATAAAGGGACAAGCATCAAAAAAAGTGACCTTAGCCCTTGTATTTATTGAGTTTGAACGTGTTTTTACTATTCCCCGTATACTGTAAGAGTATTCCCGTATGTCGGGAATGTTCTTCCTCGTATGCTAGAATAGTGTTACTCAATTTCTAGGAAGTGGCTAGCATGTTGTCATTTGCATTACTTAATTTTCTGTAAGAGTATTCTAGTATATGGGGAATGGTTTTACTATTCACTATTGACTACCATTACTGAAAATGTTAGAATGCTAGTAGCATATTTCAAAGTAAAGGAGTTGTAGTATATGAATAATATGAATAAACGGAAAATTAATCAAGTACATGAAACAAATCTAGTTGATGAAAACGGGGAAATTAAAAGTCAAAGAACTGACACAAGTTTTTATGTTGATGCAGAACCACCTTATGTAAAAATGTACTTAGATACTATTTTATACTTAAAAGACCTTCCAAGAACTCATAATCCTATTCTACATTGTATTTTAATGCGTATTCCATGGGCAAATCAAAATCAAGATATTGCAATAAACGCTCATATAAAAAGACAAATTGCTAAAGAAGTTAATTGTTCTGAAAGTAAAGTAAATAATGCTATATCTGATTTAGTTAAGGGCGAAGTTATTTACCGTGTTGGTGTTGGGACATATCAAGTTAATCCTCATTTCTTTGGTAGAGGTCAATGGACTGATATTGAAGAATTAAGGTTGAATATTACTTTTAATGGCAAAGGAAAAACTATCATGGGAGAGATAGAAAGAAAGTCAAAAAAAAAGAGTGAAAATGAAAATTCTTTATCTCCAACAGGTACGGAGGGATAATTAGTGAAATTGTCAATTGATAAAGGCGTCAGTTATAAAAATGCTATTGATATACTTTCTGAATTTCTTCAAGAAAACTTTTCAGATTATCCAATCCTTAAAAATACTATGAATATCTACATAACACTTAAAAATTCAAATAATCAAATATGTCCTGATAATGAAAAAGAGTATATTTTAAATCAAGACGGACAAGTAAAAGATATTCTTGAAGATAAAAAAACAAAAGAATTTACAAAACGTATGCGTGAATGGAATAGTTTTATTAACTCCTATGAAAACAAAATTTCAAGACTTGAAAAACAAGTAAATACAGATATTAATTATTTAGAAACTGCTAAAGAAAAAGGTAGAAAAGAAGAAAATATAGCTAAAAGAAAAATGCAACTTGATAAAAATAAACTTGAATTAAAACGTGTAATTAAATATTTTGAAATTATTAAAAGACTCGATAAAGCTATTGATAATAATAATTTCACAACACTTTTTCTAAAACAAACACATCGTTCACCTTATAAATATAATTTAGATGCTATTTTCATCTTTGAAGATGTTGAGAGTTACACAGGTTATTTTGACTGGCATGGGCTTCATGATGGTAAACCAGAATATTTATAAAATTTAAAGAGTGCAGCTCACTGATCCATGACAATGGAAGTGTGCTGCACTCTTTTTTTTATAGCTGAATACCGAGTAAACCAAGTAAATACTTGATAAGCAAAAACAAAGGGATAAAGACAACGGAAGTTGAAAGCCCATATTTTAAGGCATCTAACCAAAAGTAAATGAGCGTTTCTTTCTTAGCCTTAGCGAGATAAGTCCCAACCTCTCGTTTTACTTCGCTCAAGCTGTTTTGTAACTTCCTTTCCATTTCCTCGGTGCTTGTCTTGAGCGTTCTCTCTATTTGGCTCATTCGAGTTAATACCTCTTGATTGTTCTTTGTCATTTCGGTTTTTCCAGTTGCCATAGCTTGAAGAAGATTGTCTGCGTAGGTTTTCTGCGTGTTCTCTAGCTTTTGCAATAT
>JAAYNB010000260.1 GCA_012521085.1 Clostridiales bacterium
TATGGACATTTACATGGAGAAGATTATTTTAATTATAGTTTACAGGGTGAACATGATGGAATTAATTATTATTTGGTATCATGCGACTATTTAGATTTTAAATTACATAAAATATTATAAAAAAGTAGTGATAGCTCTTTTGTGAGCCATCACTAGTTTTTTTATATATAGTTATTTGAACCTAATACATTTACTATTTTATGTCTAACAATTTCTTTTATAGCAGCTCTACCATCACCTATATAATGTCTTGGATCAAAAGTACTAGGATCCTCTACAAGTCTTTTTCTTATGGCAGCTGTCATAGCTAGACGTAAGTCAGTATCAATATTGATTTTACACACTCCCATGGTAGTAGCTTTACGTAACATTTCTTCAGGAACACCCTTTGCACCTGGAATATCTGCACCATATTTATTACAAAGTTCCACATACTCAGCTGGAACAGATGAAGCCCCATGAAGTACTAGTGGGAAACCAGGTAATAATTTAGCAATAGCCTCAAGTCTCTCAAAATCCAGACTTGGTTCACCTTTAAATTTGTATGCACCATGGCTAGTTCCAATGGCAACAGCTAATGAATCTACACCTGTTCTTTCTACAAATTCTGCTGCTTGCTCAGGATCAGTAAAAGTAGCGTCCTTTGCATCTACATTAACAGCATCTTCAATACCAGCCAATCTTCCCAGTTCAGCCTCTACTACTACACCTCTATCATGGGCATAATCTACAACTTGTTTTGTAAGAGCTATATTTTCTTCAAAGGGGAGATGAGAAGCGTCAATCATAACAGAGGTAAAACCATCATCAACACATTGTTTACAGATTTCAAAACTATCACCATGATCTAAATGTAAGACAATGGGTAGTCCTGAATCTTCTACAGCTGCTTCAACTAATTTTTTTAGATAAATAGGATTAGCATATTTTCTGGCACCAGCTGAAACTTGTAAAATCAAAGGAGATCTCTCTTCTTTAGCAGCCTCAACAATTCCTTGGATAATCTCCATATTGTTCACATTAAAAGCTCCAATAGCAAAGTTTTCCTCATAAGCTCTTTTAAAAAGCTCTTTACTGGTAATTAATGGCATACTTTCTCCTCCTAATATTTAATTATTTTTTATTGTGCAAATAAAATCAAAAGACATTATGTAAATCAAATTAGTTAATATATTACAATTAAATTGTATCACAATACTTTAATTACAGTCAATGAACTTATATGTAATTAAAGATTTGTCATAGTTAATACAAGAAAATAATAAAGACTATGATTTTTCTAGAAAATGAAGTAAAATATTGTATAGAGGTAGAATTATTATAATATATGATATGACAAAATCTCATATATTATTAGTAAAATGAGGTGGAAAATGAAACTAAAAGAACATATACCAAATACCTTTACCACATTTAATTTAGGATTAGGTGTATTAGCCATTATAAAGAGTATTAGTGGATATTACACTGTATCAGCAATATTAATACTCATAGCAGCATTAATGGATAGATTTGACGGAGAATTAGCTAGAAAGTTAAATGCTGAAAGTGAATTAGGTAAACAATTAGACTCACTATGTGATTTAGTATCCTTTGGAGTTGCACCAGCTATTTTGATGTGGAGTATTGATTTAAACACATTAGGAATAATCGGAATATTAATTACCATATATTTTATTGCAACAGGGGCATATAGACTGGCTCGTTATAATACAATGGAGTTTAAGGGCATATATATAGGTATACCCATTACAATAACAGGTAGTATAGTAGGATTAATTGCATTATATGCTATAAAATATTATATAAATATATATTTACTAGCTATTATGATTTGCCTATTATCCTATTCCATGGTAAGTACAAAAATTAGGATTAAGAAAAGATAATGGATTTAGGAATATTATCATAATTCAATAAAGGGTGTGAAAATTGAAATATGTAATTGGTGAAAACAAATTTGATAAATTTTTTAAGCAAAGAGAAAGTTTAATACTACAATTTAAAAAAGGAGATATGACAAAGAAAGAATATATAGAAGAAAGTTATAACTATATAAAATATATGGACATTACTCCTTTTAAAATAGTAGACAATTTTAATAAAGCTATTTATAACTATCAATACTATAATATGATGGCAAAGTATTCTTATTTAAAAGCTAGAGAAGTTAGAAGATATAATGAACATGCAGAGTTTTATAGAGAATATATTGAAAAAGCAAATTATTACTATTATAAAAAAGATCAAAATACATTAAAAGCAATACAAATTTTAGATTTTTATGATGTGGAAGCCTATTATGTAAAAGTCACATCTGACTATTTAAAGGATAAACTATTTGAAATTATTTTTACTGATTATGAGGATATTATATTGCACTCTAAAAGTGAATGGTTGTTAAAAAGACTAAAGGAAGAAGGAGTATTTAAAGAAGGTATTAGGAAATCTCTTATAGAAAATTATATTAATGAAAAGTATTAAATATAATATATAAGGAGGGGATGAGATGTATAAAATTACTACAGCAGATAAATTTCTATGGGATGATATTGATTTACATGGCAAAGTGGTTTTAGAGGGAGGGACTAGCTGGGGCAATACTACAAGAATTATAGCTAAAAAAGTAATGGAAAATCGATGGATTACAGAATTAATCTCAGTAGATATAGATGATAGCCATTTTGATGAAATAGAAAAAGATATAAAAAACTATTTTAAAAAATTAATTTTAAGACGTGCTGATTTATCAGATTTGTCCTTTATTTCTTCAGAATCCATTGATGTAGTCATTTGTAATTATACCCTATCCTCAGTGGAACAATTTCCTTTAAGAGTAATAAGAGCCTTAAAAGAATTATATCGCGTATTAAAGCCAAGTGGACAATTAATTATTACTGAAGAAATACCTATTTGGGCAGTAGATAGTAAAAAATATCCCTATTGGTCTCAAAGACTTAGAATTATAAAGAGTATTAGTATATTAAAAGCTATGTCAATTTTCAATGAAATTCATCCAAGTGATTTAGAAGAAACATTGAAAATAATTGGTTTTAAAGGCATACATTGGCAGGAATTTAATGAAAAAATAGATGCTGAAATGGCCTCAAAGTTTTTAGATAAAAGAAAACAAACCCTTATAAAAGGATCAAATGATATGGACAACCAGCTGTTAAAAGATGGATTTGTCCAATTGACAGAAACA
>JAAYNB010000261.1 GCA_012521085.1 Clostridiales bacterium
TAAAATAAAAAAATCCTTATACAACATTGAAATTTAAGGATTTATAAGAAAATATAAAAAATGGACCATGAATCTAAAAGTTAAAATATTCACAATAGGGCCATTTGGGAAATGGACTGGAAATAAAAATGAAACTTTCATACAATGGCCTTGCAAACGGTATCAAAAAAACATCAAAATCAGAAAAGTACCAAAAAATTAGCGAAAATTAAAGGAAACAACTGATTTATAGATTAATAATGAGTAAAACTTAAATAAATTAGGTGTATTACGTTTTAAAATATTATTTATATAATATATAGTGAAATCAGAGAAGGAAATCAACATTAATGGACCAGTCCATTAACCAGGAATATTTGGGAGTGAGGTGGTAGGTCTTAGTATGGAAATTAATAGGGAAAGTGGAGTGCCAATTTATATTCAAGTAAAAAATAAGATAATAGATGATGTAAAAAATGGCATACTAAAAGTAGGAGATAAGCTTCCAACAGAAAGAGAATTGTCACAACGCTTAAAGGTCAGTAGGAATACCATATCAACTGCCTATGATTCATTGGTAAGTGAAGGTGTACTGATCTCCTATCAAGGTAGAGGTACCTTCGTTGCAAAAGAGGATAAATTATGGAAAGATGATGAAACAAGAAACAAAGTAATTAGATTAATAGATATAGCATTAGAAGAAGCCATGGAAGTAGGATTAGATTTAAAAGAATTTATACTCATTGTGCAGGATATGGTAAAGGAAAAAGAAGATTTAATTAAAAATGTAAATGGTATATTTGTAGAATGTAATATAGAACAGGCTAGGTTTTTTGCAAGGGAAATTAGTAAAAGTACAAATTTAAATATATTGCCAATGACAGTATCACAACTGCAAGATGTTGGCAATATAAATGAGGACTGGCTTAATAACACACAAATTATAATTACAACTTTTAATCATGTAAATGAGGTAAGGGATTTAGTAAAGAATTATAATAAAAAAGTAGTAGGTGTTGCCAGCAATCCCAGCTTAGAAACCATTGTAAAAATTGCCAAATATCCTAAAGGTACTAAGTTTGGGCAAATATCACTTTCAAAAGAATTCCATTATAAAGTTAAATATGCATTGGAAGCTGCAGGTTTACACAATTTAAATGTGGAAGCCATAAATAGTAAAGATGAAAAAGAAGTACTTGAATTAATAGAAAGATCACATGTAATAATTGTTTCACCAGGTAGGGAAGAAGAGGTTAGAAAATTAGCAGGTGATGAAAAAGAGATTGTTAGGTTTGATTATGTATTAGACCGAGATTCGGTAAAAGCAATCCTATCAAAAATGATTAAAAATAAAAAATAATTTATAAGGAGAGAGAAAACTATGAAAAATAAAATTGTACTGGGCGTTATAGGAGCAGACTGCCATGCAGTAGGAAATAAGGTATTAGACCATGCTTTTACAGAAGCAGGATTTGAAGTTGTAAATGTAGGTGTATTAAGTTCACAAGAAGACTTTATAAATGCAGCTATTGAAACTAATGCATCAGCTATTTTAGTGTCATCTCTTTATGGACATGGAGAAATTGACTGTAGAGGGTTAAGAGAAAAATGTGAAGAAGCAGGATTAAAAGATATCATCTTATATGCTGGTGGTAACCTAGTAGTAGGTAAACAAAACTGGGAAGAAGTAGAGAAAAGATTTTTAGATATGGGCTTTGACCGTGTATATGGACCAGGAACTTCACCAGATGAAGGAATAAATGATTTAAAGAAAGATTTAAATTTAGAATAATCTGAGGGTGATAA
>JAAYNB010000262.1 GCA_012521085.1 Clostridiales bacterium
AGGGCATCGGTAAGTTGTATTTCTCCACCTTTTCCAGGCTTTGTTTCTTCTAATATTTTAAAAATTTGAGGAGTTATAATATATCTGCCTAAAATAGCTACATTGCTTGGAGCCTCCTCTATGGTTGGTTTTTCAACTAAGTTCTTAACCTTATATACCCTATCTTCAATATGAAGTCCATCTACAATTCCATATTTATTCACATCATCTGTTGGTACTGTTTGAACCCCTAATATTGATGTTTTATATTCATTATAACACTCCATTAATTGCTTTAAACAAGGTGTCTCAGAATCTACTACATCATCTCCAAGTAAAACTGCAAAAGGTTCATTTCCAACAAAAGCTTTTGCACATAAAATTGCATGACCTAATCCTTTAGGTTCCTTTTGCCTAATATAATGAATATCTGCAATATTTGATATTTTTCTTACCATATTAAGCATTTCTTCCTTATTGTTTTTCTCAAGTTCAGCTTCTAATTCCATAGATTTATCAAAATGATCCTCTATAGACTTTTTATTTCTTCCAGTTATTATTAATATCTCTTCAATACCTGATGCTACAGCTTCTTCTATAATATATTGAATAGTTGGTTTATCAACTATTGGAAGCATTTCCTTCGGCTGAGCTTTTGTTGCTGGTAAGAATCTAGTCCCAAGTCCAGCTGCTGGTATTATTGCTTTTCTTACCTTAAAATTTCTCATTTAGATTCCTCTCTTTTAATCCACGAATTATCAATATTAATTTATTATCATATTTTTAATATAAATTATTGTATTTCTTGCTTATAAAATATTCTATATAGAATAAATGTACATACTAAAAGATTTACTTCAGCAGCTATAGTAATAACTAATGAAGTAAATTCTCTTATTTAATGATATTTTAACTCTTATTTTTTAATTATAGGCATTATAATATTAGCTAATATATATTTAAATTCATATGTCTTAAAAAATACAATTAAATAAATTCCATTTGGAATTAGTAAACATATAACTAATCTATATATTAAAGATAATATATCATTTCCAGTAATATTAGAACATATGTATGTTGTTATAACTCCTGATATAATTGTAATAAAAAGATATATAAAATATTTAGAAAAATATTTTAATAGCCCTTTACCAAAATTATACTTATATAATATATATGGTTCTACCCAAAATGAAGTTGTAATAGTACTAATAAGGGTTCCTAAGAAAACTCCCAATATACCAAAGTATTTTAAAAGCACTAATGATGCTACAAGATTTATTGCTGCCTCAAACCAAGGTTTAAATCTATCATTCCAAAATAGTCCTAATGTTGTATTATACATTATAGTAGTTTGCCTCATTCCTGATATGAAAAAATTAAAAACAATGATAAAAACTACATTTTTGGAAAGCATGAACTCTTCTCCTATCCACATTGTTATGAATGGATTCAACAATATCCATAAACATATACTACAAAATGAATATATCCAGAAATTCAAAAAAAATGTTATATAAAATATATTTTTAGATTTTTCCTTATCTTCTGAAACATTTAAATTACCAACACTTGCAGTTAATGCTGTAAATACCTGATACAATACGGAATTAATCACTCCTGTTATCATTACATAATTAGAATATATTCCAACCCAATACACTCCTACAAAAGAAGATATAAGTATATTATCGGTGCTATTAACTACAACTCCCCCAACCTTATGGGACATCATCGCTCTGACATTTCTAAAAATCAGTGATTTTTCTTCTTTTTTGAGTTCTGCATTTCTATTTAATTTTAAATATGGATACAATTTATCGGATTTTATAGAAATAAATATATTAGATAAAAAATTGCATACTATTTGAACTAATAAATATAATATATAATTTTTAGTCACTAATAGAATTAGAACTTGCCCCAAGAACTTAATTATATTAAATGTCTGCTGATTTATAGTATTTAAATAATTTTTTTGATCTGCTGTTATTATTGATCTTTTATACGCAAAATAATATGATAAAACAGAATCAAGTAAAAAAAGCAAATATATAAATGTCAGATTATCAACATTTGGTTTATCCTTTATTATATAACCTAAAAAAGGTGTTAATGAAATTCCTATTACCGCAACAACTGCCCCGATAATTTTATATGCTTTTGAATATAAGTTCATTAAAGCGCTAATTTTATATTCATCATTATCTGCTAAAGGTTTATACATACTATAAATTATCGCACTTCCTACCCCAAGTTCTGCTAATGAAAGCATAGATAATATATTAGTAAATAATCCATTTATACCAAGGTAATCAGAACCAAGTATATATATAAAAATAGTACGACTTATAAAAGTTATTATAGAGTTTAGAATTTGTCCACCTAATGCGAACATTATATTTTTTATTGATTTTTTAGTTCTCATCACATTTCCCTATCCTTTTAATGCATTAATATAGGCATTATAGTATTCTCTCGTTCCATACTTTTCTCCCTGCTTACGTGCCTCAAAGGACATTTTTTTTCTTAAGTCCTCGTTATCGATTAAATTTTCTAATGCTTTAGCCATATTTTTTATTAAATTTTTATCTTTTTTTAAGATTATAGCACATTTTTCATTCACATATTCAGTTAATCCACCTGATTCAGTCACTATTAATGGTAATCCTGATGCTAATGCTTCTATAGCAACCAATCCTGCTGGTTCTTCCCATATTGATGGTACTACTGCTATATCAACTATTGAATGAATTTTAGGTAACTCTAGATTATGTATAAAACCAGTAAAAATTATTTTGTCAGAAATGCTTTTTGATAACTCAAAAAGCTCCCTATCATACGAAGATATAGTCTCATTTGCAAATCCTGCATTTCCTACTATCATTAATTTAACCTTTTTATCAGTGCATATAAGCTTAAAAGCCTCTATTAGCTCTTTTATTCCCTTTTCCTTAATTATTCTACCAGTAAACATAATTACAAGTTCATCATCTTTTATACCATACTTATTTCTTAATTGTATCTTTTCATCAATATATAACATTTTATTAAAAACTTTATTATCTATACAATTTTCAACTTTTATAATCTTATCATAATTTTTAACACTACATACATTTAAAGTTCTCTCTTTTATATATTCACTAACTGTAATTACTTTTTCACAGCTGTCTATGATTTTATTAGGATTAATTTTGCAAGTATTAAAAGCATCATGATGTGCATGAAAATATAATTTCCCCTTATAATATTTTCTTAATTGCAAAATTTGAACTTCGTTTCCTTCTACAATTATTTTATCAAAATTTTCTTTCCTTAAGTATTTTATAATTTCCCTTATTAATAAAGTTTTAAGTTCAATTTTAAATATTTTCCTTACTACTTTTATAATAAAGTTATTAATCTTATTTAAATTTCTATTAATAGGAATATATACAAATTTTGTGTTTTTGTATATTTTAGACTTCTTTTTAGCCGCCTTATCAAATATACTATAAACAACAAATTCATATTCATTACTACCTTCATTTTCATCTACTAAGTAATCCATTAAAGTCTCTATAGCTCCACCTTTAACAGATGGTATTGGTAATTCTCCTGGTGGTATAAACGCTATTTTTTTTATCTTAATTCCCCCTTACATTACATTAGTATAAAGATCCTTATTAATGAATATATTAATTTCAAGAATAATAAAAACATATGAGACTAAATAGCTTATAATCTATTACGTACTTTCACCTTGCTTAGTAATAAAGACAGTAGCTGGAATTCAATAAATAAAACCTTATTAAATTTTTATTAAAATAATATTTAAAAGTTAAAGTTATTTTAGCTCCAGCAATTCATATAATTCTAAACTATGCATCTTTATTTATAGATCTTATTTATAATCTTTAAAGCTATTGTTGATTTTATTTCCTTTCTTTTATAACTAGAAAAACAAAAAGTTCTAATAATACCAATAGCTCCTCTAACAAAATGTTTGTTTCTTATGTCTGTTATTGATGATGTATATAACTCTTGATAATAAGAATACTTTTCAATCTCATAAGCATTCTCCTCAGTTTCATCCTTATCTTCACGGTAAACATACTCTTTATTTTCCTTAGTAGCTTTCACGTATTGTTCTGAAATATTTAACATAACCTTTTTTTGTTTATATAAATTTTTATATGATATACCAGTATTCCTTAACCTATACTTAAATAGATATTCAGGTATAACTGAAATTTTCATACCTCTATCCAGCATTCTAAACAGAAGATCATAATCTTCTGCTTGATTTATCTCCAAATATTCACCTAATTCATCTATTTTTGATTTTCTAATCATCCAAGACCCATGTGGAAAAACATTTCTATATATTAAGCTTTTTTCTGCTCTTTTAGGAGTTGTTCCATAAATTTTTGCCTTATACATTTCATTGCCATTCTCATCCATTATAACTACGCCAGTTGCACATAAATCTATATTCTGATTCTTTGAAAAGAAATCTATCTGTTTTTTAAATCTTTCTGGATAACTATAATCATCAGCGTCCATTCTAGCTATAAATTCACCACTACATAATTTCAATGCTTTATTTAATGATCTTACTAACCCCATATTCTTTTCATTTACATAAACCCTAATTCTTTCATCAATTTTCTCATAACCTCGTAATAATTTGATTAAATTCTGATTATCAGGTTTATCCATTATAATTATAAATTCAAAGTTATGAAAAGTTTGATTTAATATAGAGTCTATAGCTTCTTTTAACCATATTTCTTTCTCATTATAAACGCTCATTATAACTGATATCTTTTTATTAATCACTTTATCACCTACACATTATATCTTTTATTACTACAGATAGCTTTTTATTAAAATTCTCTACATTTGAAGAACCATGTGATTCTCTTTCACTAACTAAAGCTGTATAATTTATTATTATATTTTCTAGTTCGCTAATGTCTTCAATTCCAATTACACTTTTCTTATCATTTAACTTCCTTACAAATTCAATTTGATGATTATCAACATGTTCATCATACTCTGGATTTCTTGGGACAACTATTGGTGTTTTATTATAGTTTATGCACTGAAAAATACTCCCCGGTCCCCCGTGAGTTATTACAATTCTAGAATTCCTAATATAATTATCCATCTCATCATAGCTTATCATTTTTTTCCATTCACAATTTTTAGGAATATAATCTGAATATCCAAGTTGAATAAAAACATCTTCTTTAATAACTCCACTTTCCTTCAATTTATCTACTTCTTTAACTAACCTATTAAACTGTTGTTCATGTGTGCCTACTGTAATAAATATCAAAATAAACCTCCCAATAGTTTGCTATCCTTGTAATATTTTCTTTGTTCTTCCCATTGAATTATAAACTCATCACAAATTGGATAAATAATTTTTCCACTTAAAGTAGGTAAATCAATTCTATCATAAACTTCTATATATATTAATTTCGCCCCAAATATTTTTCCAATGTAAAAAAACGGGATTGCCGGAGCAGCTCCAGTAGATATAATTAAATCTGGTCTTTCCTTAAAAATAATCTTAATAGCTAAAAATGTATTCTTTAATAAATTTTTAACATTTCTATTTGTTGGATAATAGCACCAATAAACTTTTTCTTTCCTTAATGCAGACTCTGCATCAATTTTTTTAAATGTTACCCAAAATCTTTCTTTATTTTCCCACACATCTTTTATTTGTAATAAATGTGTTAAATGACCTCCACTTGATGTAGGAAAACAAATTTTAATATTTTTATATGCAAGTTCATTAAAATTAGTAGCTATCTTATCAAAAGAAAAAATTATAGCAATATTTATAAAAAACATAAATATTGTTATTGAAGGCCAATCAATTTCTTCAGTTGCCATCCATATACAAGTTGTAAAGAATAAGAGAGAAGTTACAAACCATAAGTTCCTACTCTTAATGCATCCAATTTTCTTTTTATTATTCAATATTTTTACAAATACTACTATTAATGAAGATAGGAAAAATAATAAACCAATAAATCCACTTCTCACTAGTATATTAGTATAAGTTGAATGAGAACCGATTAACAAATATACTCCTTCAACAGCAAATTTATCCCCAACACCAAAAAATGGGTATTTAAGTGCTGTTTTTATACTATATATATATGTACTGAATCTATCTATTGAACTTTCTGGTCTTGCCAATATAGTTTTATCTATTATATCAAAGGAAAATATCAAGATTATGGATATGAAAACTAACCCTATGATTGTATATATAATATATTTAAAATTTTTCTTGCTTAATATAAGTAATATACTTGTAAATAAAAAACCTACAATTATACTTAAATATACCATTCTACTTCTAGTAAGATATATACATATACATAATGTAATAATTGTAAAATATTTAATTATATCATTATATTTCTTTACTCTAAGTTTATTAAATCCTCCTAGATAGCATAGTATATAGAATGTAGTAATTCCAGCCGTTGCTGGATAAATATAAAATCCATTGAATCTATACTTAGCAGAACCATTTACCCAATCTGCAAAAGATAAATTAATAGAAGTAACTTCCGACAAAAAAGTGTTTTCTGACATAAAAGGAATAAGATTGTATATTAGTCCATGTCTTTCCTTCCAAACATCTCCTATGTTCCATTGCATAATTGATATTATAAATATAATCACTTGAAAAATTGCTAATATGTAAATAGCATTTTTTATTGCTTTAAAAGAATTTGTTTCATCATCAGAATTTACAAGATATATTGTTATTATAATTCCTGAACCCCAATAGCTTAAATGATAAAAAGTGGAAATAAATTCACTTGCTTTAAATCCCATGGGATTAATTATAATAGCTATAATATTACTTAATATGAATCCCATCAATAACATCACAAATAATTTATTCTCTCTGTTACTTGTGAATCTATTAATAATTGATTTATTTTTTATATTTAACAGCAAAATAATAAGTGCCGAAACTTGAAAAAATACAAACTTTACACCTAATATCCAAAATAATGGTATTAATATAATACTCCAGGAAATTATATTATCACCATCCTTACTTACTACCCTCATCTAAGCCTTCCTCCTTTTAGCTTCCCTTTGCAAAAATACCAAATAACCTGGATATATTTTCCACGCTTCAAATTAACCAGTACCTCCCTATAATACTTACCTAATTTCTCATTACAATATCCATCAGCATCTTGTTTTATATATTTATTATCTTGCCAATTAGGAAACCTTTTATTAATATATAGTATTTCTTCTTTTATTTCTTTATATATTACTTTAATATTTCTATTACTTTTAATAATTTTAGGTGTATTTCTAATTAGAATATTTTTTATAAACAAATATTCTAATTCCTCCTTAAAATCAGAGAATTTCTTTTTTTCTATAGAATAGTTATACAACTCATCACATGCATAAAATATTTGATTATAGAATCTACTAACTTGTGTCGTCATAGTAGATCCCTCTCTATTGCATCTATAACAGTATATGCTTTTATCTATATATTTAATTTTACTTATCATAAATATATACTTAAATGTAAACACCATATCTTCAGCCAATTTAAGATGCACCGGAAATTCTATGTCATTTTTCTCAATTATATCTCTTTTAAAAATCTTAGCACATGCATGATTTTCTGTGTTAAATACAGTATCAGAAATTTTTTCCTTATGATTTATTGTTTTTTTTCCAACAAAATCAGTATTAAATATATATAATTCACTATCTTGATTCTCATCTATGGCTGTAAAAGTACTTTCTAGAAAATCATCAGAAATCCAATCATCAGAATCAATAAATGTAATATATTCTCCTCTTGCTTCTTTTATACCAATATTTCGAGCTGCTGAAACTCCCGAATTTTTTATACTTATTATTTTTAACTTATCTACTGAATATTTTTCTTTATAATTTTCTAATATTTCTAATGATGAGTCTGTGCTACCATCATTTATGCAGATAACTTCAAAATCATAATTAATTTTCTTGTTATTAAAAATGCTCTCAATACATTCCTCTAAATATTTTTCCATATTATAAATTGGAATTATTATGCTTAATTTCATATTATTCCTCCAATATATAAATAAATAGTTTTTCAAATTGCATTTTTATCCCCAAAAAGAACAAAAAATGTTTTAAAAATTAGTTTTATATCTAGCCATAGGCTTCTTTCATTAACATATCTTATATCTAGTTTCATCCAATCTTCGAAATCTATACTATTTCTCCCCATAACCTGCCAATAACACGTAAGTCCAGGTTTAACTTCTAGTCTTTTTAACATCCATGGTTCAAATTCTTTAACTTCCTTAGGTAAACTTGGACGTGGTCCAACTAAACTCATATCCCCTTTAAGAACATTAAATAGTTGTGGTAATTCATCTATACTTGTTTTTCTAATAAACTTACCTATTTTAGTTATTCTAGGGTCATCTTTCATTTTAAACATTGGCCCAGACATCTCGTTATTTTCCTTAAGCTTGTCCTTTAATTCCTCAGCATTCACAACCATAGATCTAAATTTATACATTTTA
>JAAYNB010000263.1 GCA_012521085.1 Clostridiales bacterium
GAAGTATGGATAGCTGATATTGAGATTGATGTTTATAAATAAAAATATAAAATCATCTATAAGATATACTCTATAGATGATTTTATTTTTACCATGATTAAATTTATAAAAATCTAATAAATTGCTGGTGTAATATTGGTTATTCCTTTGACCACCTTATCAGTTGGATTATAAAATCTATGTCCAATGTTTTCTTTAATATAGATGCTATCTCCTGCTTTTAAATGATAATCTGTATCTTCTAAATAAACCTTTAATTCTCCTTCAATGACAAAAACACATTCATCTGCTTCATGTGTTATATTTTCTTCACTTGTCCATGATTTTGGCTCCAATGTAAAATAGATAATTTCCATCTTTGGTTCCACCTTTTGATCAGAAACCATGGGTGTTACAAATTCATATACAATTTTACTCTCCGGTAAATCTAATTTTCGTCTTTCATTGGCTCTAACAACCACTGGATCTACTGTATCAGTATGTAAAAATGTAAATAATGGTACACCCAAAGCCACTGCAATCTTCCTAAGGGAAGATAGGGATGGTTCTATAATCTCTCTTTCTACCTGTGAAATATAACTAGCAGTAACATCTGTCTTTGCGGCTAATTCATTTAAAGTCATTTTTCTTTTATGTCTTATCTCTCTAATTCTTCTTCCTAACAAGAACATCAATCCTTCCCCATGTCAAAGCCTTATATCTACATTTTGTTTTTAATATATACTACAATTATTATATTATCACTTATAATTGGATATAACAAGTAGATTTTTTATATTTTAAAAAAGTAAATACAATCTTAGTTAAATTTTTGATAATTAAAAGTAAAATTAATGTATTAAAATAAACAGGCCATTTTATATAATCATATAATTATATAAAATGGCTTAAAGCATATATTATATTTTTTCTGGCTCTGGATATTCTACTCCAAATGTATCCACTGTAACTTCTAACATCCTTTGATCCTCTAATGGTTTATCATGATGATTTCTGTTGACAGATACTATTTTATCCGTAACTTCAATACCTTCTATGACTTTACCAAAAGCTGCATATTCGCCATCTAAATGTGGTGCATCAGCAACCATTATAAAAAATTGTGATCCAGCTGAATCTGGATCCATGGTTCTAGCCATGGAAAGTACTCCCTTTGTATGTTTTAAATCATTTTTAAAACCGTTACTTGAAAACTCTCCTTTAATGCTATATCCTGGTCCTCCAATACCTATTCCTTTAGGATCTCCTCCTTGAATCATAAAACCAGGTATTACACGATGAAATATAAGACTATTATAAAATCCTTTTTTTATTAAAGAAATAAAATTATTTACAGTATTTGGGGCTATCTCTGGGTAAAGCTCTGCTTTCATTTGACTTCCATCTTCCATGGTAATTGTAACAATTGGGTTTTCCATATATACCTTCCTTTCAATATTATTTTATATCTCATTGGATATATATTCCATAAACTATATTACTACAGTATGGACATAAATACTAGTATTTCATTTAATAATATCTATTATAGCTTATCTATATCTATTAAATCTATTACGGATTTTAGCTCTTTATCTGTCATCATATATTCTTTTAAATCAGAATCTAATTTTATAGATAGTATTAAATCATCTCTTGCCTTTTCTAATTCATTCATCAGAGCATATAGACAAGCTCTATTATAATAAAGAACTGCTATATCATCATTGTAATTAATTCCCTCTGTTAGTGTTTCTAAACTTTTTTCATAATTACCTTCTTCTTTATATATTATTGCCAGGTTAAAATAACTATATGGATAATTGGGATTTTCTTTAATGGAAAGTTTATAATATTCAATGGCCCCATCTATATCTCCTAACTTTCTCAATATTATGGCTTTGTTAAAAAGTGCTTTATAATGATTGGGACCTATATTTAATGCTTCCTCTATTAAATCCAATGCTAATATATTTTCATCCATTTCTTCATATATACAGCTTAAATTTACATAGGCCCAAAAATCTTCATCATCCATATTAATTAATTTATTGTAATATTCTATTGCCTTTTTTTTATTTCCAATCTCATCATAAATATTGGCCAAAAAGAAATATGCCCTATCATATTCGGGATCTAAATCTATTGTCTTCTTGTAATATTCTATTGCTTTAGCATATTCTTTCTCATTATCATAAGCAATGGCTATGCCATAGTGAGCAGCTGAGTTTTGTGGATCGATTTCCAGTACTTCATGATATTTCTCTCTAGCTAAATCATAATCACCCATTTCATCATAAATTAATCCCATATCAATTAATAGTTCTATATCTTTATTATTTTTTGATAAATTATAAGCTTTTTTATAAAAATACAGAGCTTTTTTTAAATTGTTTTCATCTTTAAATTTCTCAGCTATAATTTTATAATTATCTATCATATATTGATTATCTTTCATTAATTAATGTCCTTTCTACATATGTTATAGAAAATATCAGTTTAAACCTTATCCTTCATTATAATGTATGGGTAATTTTTTGACAAGAATAATAATATTTATGTGATTTATAGGGTATATATTAAATATAAAAATAGTGGAATAATTGTTTAGAGTAATATATTATTATTATGTATATCAAAATTATAAAATACAGGAGGAATTATTATGAAAAAAACTTGGATTATTATTATTGCCATAATTATATTAATAGGATTACCTATAATGGTTCTAACTAATACTTATAATACATTAGTGGCAATGGATGAAAATATTGCTTCTAATTGGAAACAAGTTGAAAATCTAATGCAAAGAAGATATGATTTGATTCCAAATCTAGTGGAGACAACTAAAGGCTATGCATCTCATGAGGAAAAAGTATTCACTGATATTGCCAATGCTAGAGCACGTATTGGCCAAGGCGGAAGTAGAGAAGAAATTATTGAAGCTAACCAAGAATTAAGTAGTGCTATAAGTAGATTATTAGTTATTGCAGAAAATTATCCAGAACTACAAGCTAGTCAACAGTTCATAAGATTACAAGATGAATTGGCTGGTACAGAAAATCGACTTGCTGTTGCTAGACAGGACTATAATAATGCTGTACAAAGATTTAATCAAAGAATAAGGAGATTTCCCACAAGCATTATAGCTAATAAATTTGGATTTACAACTCAACCTTATTTTGAAATGAGTACAGATGCAGCTGAAGCTCCAAAGGTTACTTTTTAAAATATTATATCCTCTATTTTATACTATTTTAGTTAGGAGGTGAATTGTGAACTATTTAAGAAAAAAATCCATTAGTATTTTATTAATCATATTTATAATGGTTTTTTCTATTATAAATGTTTATGCTTTTTCCATACCACCTGCCCCAGATATTGATATATATGTACAGGATTATGCTAATATCATCTCCAATGACATAAGAGAAGATATGCTCCGAATGAGTTATTTGCTTAAGGAAAAGACTACAGCAGAATTGGTAGTGGTAACTGTGAATTCCTTGGAAAATAGATCTATTGAAGAATATGCTCTACAATTATTCCGTCAATGGGGCATTGGTTCATCTGATAAAAATAATGGTGTCCTACTATTGGTTGCACCTCAAGAGAGAGAAGTGAGAATTGAAGTAGGATATGGCTTAGAAGGTGCTATAAATGATGGTAAAGCAGGTGCTATTTTAGATGAAATGATTCCTTATTTTAGATCAGAAGATTATAGTACAGGTATTGCAGTAGCCTATAGTCTATTAGTACATGAAATAGGCAGAGAATATGACATTGATACAACTGAACTCTTTAATAATATAGCAAATATAAATCCAGTGTCCCTACCAGAACCATTGACATTGGCAGAAGTGATTTTTCTATTTTTATTTTTGTTCTTTACAATAGTGATTTTTATGATCATATTTTCAATAATATTTCGTAGAAATCTCTTCTTCCTATTTTTTGTCCTATGGAGAGATTTAAAATCAGGTAGATATGCTGGTCATACTTCTAGACATTTCAAAAATAGAAATAATTTCCCAAGAGGCCCCTTTGGCGGAGGAGGCTTCGGTGGCGGTGGTTTTGGCGGAGGTTCATCCGGTGGTGGTGGAGCTTCTAGAAAATGGTGATAATTATACCCCTTAAATCTTCATATATGGATTTAAGGGGTATAATTATGTTTTTAATTAATCCATTATTTTATAATACTACAGGCAATACAGAACCTCCATTGGGTATTAAATATACCCTAGCATTATTACCTATGATTTTTAATGCATCTTCATATGCTTTTTGTACACTATTATATGGCTCTAAAAATATTTTCCTTACAAAATCCTCATCCATTTCAGATACTAAAAATACCCGAGATTTTTCTAAAACCATGGCAATGGCAGCAGCTTTATGTCCACCTAATTCAAATTTCTTTTTAACTCTATTGATTAAATCCTCTGGTTTTTCTGCCTCTAATATCCATTTTTCAAATACATCTTCTCCTAATCCTTCTTTACATGATGCTACTAAAATAATTATGCCTCCATCCTTTACAGCATGTTTTGCATTATCCAATGCCTTTTGAGCTTGATATAAATTTATATCCTTAGGATAACCTCCAATAGAGGTAATTACTATATCTGCCCTTTCATCTAAATTAACTTTATATAAAGCATCTAGAAATTCACAACCTACCCTATGAGCATGGATATAGTGTCCTGCAACAGCTTTAATAATTTCTTTATTTTCATTTAAAACCACATTTAATATAAAATCTATGGGTACTAGTTTTATTGTTTCCTCTATATCCAGCCTAACAGGATTGGTATCTATATTTCCTGCATGGGCTTTTTCATCTACCATTTTACTATGATTGACTTCTACTGCCTTTCTAGTAGATACCCCTGGCATTATTGCCTTTGCTCCACCGCTATAACCTGCAAAATAGTGGAATTCTATATTCCCTAGACATATTCTCCTATGAGCTTTTGCCACAGGTCTAAATATATCAATGGGTGTATTGTTATCAGTATATCCCAGCCTAATATAATCCTCTATATCACTATCCATACATTTATAATTATTATATATATCTTCACCTACTAAATATTTCATTTCATCAACTGTATGTTTTCTATGACTTCCTAGAGCAAATACTATTATTATATCCTCCTTTGATACACCAGCAATATTCAATTCTTCCAAAACATGGGGTAATACTTTTTTACTAGGCATAGGTCTTGTTATATCACTGGTTATTATGGCTATCTTTTCTCCAGGTTCTACTATATCTCTTATTTTTTTTGTACCTATGGGATTTTCCAATGCTCTCTTCACCTCTTCATCACCCATTAAATCAACCTGAATTTTATTGGCATTTAATATACCTATTAAATTTTTATCATCAATATGGATATCCATGGTTTTGTTATCATATTTCAATTCATATCTCATAAGCCCTATTCCTCTCCATTAGAAATTTATAATTTATTCCTTTATTCATATTCCTAATTTTATCACAATTCTAAATAATATAATAATGTAAAATAATATTTTAAATCAATTTGTACCCCATTATGTTGAAAAATGTAGTATAATAATAAGCAGCAATATTATTCGACAAAGGATGTGATTCAAATTAAAAAATATATGCAATTTGGCCTAGTTCTATTTTTAAGTTCTATTTTTTTGACTGGAATTTTTAATTTTACTGATTTATTCTTATATAGCACTGAAAGAGTTACTACTGAAGTAAAGGACCACATTGAAGATGTCCCTAGCAAAGGTGAGATTCAGTTAAATACACCGGAAAAAGAGGAAAATATAAAAGAACCCATAGAAACTCAAAATGAAGATTTAAAGGCTGACACAGTAGTAGAAAAGGAAATCAAGGAAGAAGATTTAAAAGAAGAAGATGAGATTATAAATAATGATGTAAATAAGGAACAATCTAGTTCTGATATAGATACAAAAATAGCATATCTTACTTTTGACGATGGACCTTCCCCAAATGTTACCCCTGTGATATTAGATATTTTAAATGAATATGATATTAAAGCAACTTTTTTTGTCCTTGGTAACCAAGTACGGAAAAATCCAGAAGTACTATTAAAAATTGCAAAAGAAGGCCATTTAATTGGCAATCATACGTATTCCCATGATTATAAATATATCTATAAAAATAGCAAAAACTTTTTATCTGACCTAAAAAGAGCAGAGGATTTATTAAATGGAGTCTTAGGTGAAGAATTAAGAAAACAATTTAATTCTACTTTAATTCGTTTTCCAGGTGGTTCCTTTGGAGATAAAAAAGCCAGTACCCGTAAAGCTGTCTTAGAAAATGGATATAAATATGTTGATTGGAATGTTTTAAATGGAGATGCAGAAGGTATTAATCTTTCAGTGGACAAGCTAGTAGCTAGATTCAAACAAACACTTAGAAATCAACATAGTGCAGTTATCTTAATGCATGATCATGATGCTAAAAAAACTACAGCAGAGTCCCTACCTGAGATAATTGAATACCTGCAGTCAGAAGGATATACTTTTAAGACTTTAGCAGATTTTGATTTTAAATATTAAATGGACAAGCCATGGATTACAAAATTATAATCCATGGCTTTTATTTATTACTTCTGTTGATGGTCTTTTA
>JAAYNB010000264.1 GCA_012521085.1 Clostridiales bacterium
AACTTTTAAAAATTTGTCTTAAATTATATTATATTTTTATTCTGAGAATTCCTTTAATTTTTTAGCATTTTCTGGGTCAACTTTTTATAAGAGAAAAACACCCTGCATTTTAGCAAGGTGTTTCCTGTAAATTATCTGTTACATCACCATATATAACATAAAGTATCTATAAAACCTCTATTAAAAAGTTGGCAAAACCTTGCCTTTACTTATTAGTAAATCCCTATATTATATAATTATTATGTGAAATATTCAATTTCTGCATTTAAAAAATTTTCATTAATAATTTGAGAAATATAATCTCTTATCTCATTGCTTTTTTCTTTTGGATAGACATGCTTAAATTTTCCATATGGTCCCCATTTTAATTGTCTATTCTCCTCATTTAAGTCTAATTCTGTCTTAGGAAACCTTTTAAGTATCAATTCCTTGGCTGTATTGGTAAATCTATGTTGTATTAATTCAAATGTAATCTTTTCTTCATAGCCTTCCAATTCAGATTTTAATTTATCTAGCAATTCTCTATAATCTTTCTGCCAATTATCATATATCATAATGGGAGCAATAATAAAACCTAATGGGTATCCAGCTTTAGAGATCTTTCTTGCTGCTTCTATTCTTTCTTCAAAACTAGAGGTATTATGCTCAAATTTCTTTATTATATATCTAGTATTTATACTAAATCTAAACTTAGTATGATTATTGTGATTTATATCTAAAAAGGAATCAATATTATTATATTTTGTAACTATTCTAAGTCTACCATTCTCACTGTGAGCAAAGAACTCAACACATCTTTTAAGATTACCAGTTAAATGTTCTAATGCAATGGGATCTGTAATGCTCCCACATTCAAAATACATAATATTAGGCAGGTTTTCATCTATATGCTTTTGGATAACAGCCAGTATTTCCTCTATATTTACAAATACTTTCATATATGGTTTTTCCCCTTGAGTTGTTTGTAAATAACAGTATTCACAATGCCCTGGGCATGAACTAGATAAGGAAAATTCACCTTCAATTAAAACTCTTCTTCCTTCAACTATGGGCACATTTAACTTTTCTAATTGCTCTCTAGCAAATCTACCAACTTCATATTCCATACTTACAGGATTAATAAATACCTTATCTGGTATAAATAATTTCATTTTAATCACCTCATGGTGATATTATGTCCAATTATTAGATATTATAATGAAATGTAACAGTATTTACCACATAGCTTTTATCCAACTCTATATAATCTCATACTAGGTATTATATAAGTTTTAATTTTCAAATGCTATATTAATTTCAATAGGAATTTCCTCCGCAAAAAGTTGAATACATAAAGCTTGACTAGAACTCATCTTAACTGACACATTTTCACCATGAAGTAAAGTAGGAGTTGAAATATCAATTTTTATTCCCATGTCAGAAAAACTGGTGGCAGCATTAGCCGTTAACATGTTTGTCAATTCTGACAATGCACTTTGTGACATTTCATCTAGTTCATCCACAGGCATACCCATCATCATAGTGGATGCTATTTTTTTTGCATCTTCTAGATCTATATAATAAACCACATTTCCTTTTATATCTCCCACTATTCCCAAAATAATAATTACACCAGAATAATTTATCTCCTGACCCTTTACACTCAAATTTCCCCTATCTATATTTCTAAATCCCAGTTGGGGCATAACTGTTGTAAAAGATTCAATAAAGGGGTTCACATGTTTTACATCCACTTTTCTTCCCCCCTTTGAAAACCAACATTTAATAGTAATTTACCAAAAACAGTATCTGCTATTACAGTTTTAGTTGGAAAGCTAGGAGGAGATATTAGAACACTATCACCATGTAATATGGTGGGTGGAGCTACTCTAAAGCCAAAGGCTTTATTCTTTTGATTCAATATAGAGCATGCATTTCCAGATACAATATTTGCAAATTCTCCAAGGACAGCTACAGCCTCATCTTTAGTAACTGACTCTTTTCTTAAAATGGCAGAAGCCATTTTCTTTGCCACATCCTTGGAAAAATCAAGTAACATCCTACCTGAAAAGTTACCAATAATTCCAATAATAATGGTCATTCCTTCAGATTGGTACTCTTTTGTATCAGAGTATTCCTCTTTATATGTTATAAGAGTTTTTGTCATTCGATTAAATCCATCCAGCAATGCTTCTTTAAATATAATAAAGTATTCCTCCTGTAATAACTGGTACAACTCCTCTACAGCTATTATCCCATTAATTGCTGTAATAAGTTCATCTGGATCAATGGGTTTTTGTATATAGGAAGATACATTGTGCTTTTTTGCCTTTTTTACTATTTCATCATCCATCATGGAACTTATTACAATTACTTTAATATTTTCATCAATTTCTCCAATAGCACGAATACATTCAAAGCCATCTGTACCAGGTAATGTCATGTCCATTGTTACTAAAGTAGGTCTTGTTTCTTTCACAACTTTTTTTACCTCTTCCAATGTCCCAGCTGATCCAACCACTTTAAGTCCATTTTTTTCTAATATGTCCTTTATAAATTCAATTGAAAAAGATGAGTCATCTACAATAACAATTCTTGTTTCTACCATAAATACACCGACTTTCTTTTTTTATATACAATACCATATTTTTTAAAGGAAATCATTATTTTAGTAGAAATTATTATATAAATATATTTTTCACAATATATATTTTAAACTTAGTCATATTACTGGCAACTTAGTATATTCCTATAGAAAATAAGAGTACAAATTTATATCTTAATTTTTCATTAAAATTCTTTTTATATCTCATCATTTCCTTATATAAATTATTAAAATTAAAAAATCTCTTTTCTGATTAAAATCTTTTTGATTCTTTCCAGAAAAGAGAATATATTATATGTGTATTGTTAAATACTGATTATTTTAGGTCCATCAAAGGCTTCATCAATTAAATTATATCTTTTTATAGCAGTGTCAACTATTTTTAATACCAACCCATCATAACCTAGATCTGTCACCTCAGCTATTCTATACAGAGCACTTTTCTTTTTCATTAATCCAGGAAGAGAATTTATTTCTAATACATAAGGTATTCCATCTTTAAGTATAATATCAACCCTAGCATAATCTCTTAAACCTAAAACCCTATAAGCTTGTTTAACTGTATCTTCCATAAGTTCTATTTCTTCATCACTAAGTCTTGGTGGGATATGGTATACAGTCTTATCTTTATAATATGTCTTAACTTCAAAGCTATAAAACTTCTTTAAATTGCTAGGAAGATTTGTAAGGTCTATTTCTTGAATAGGTAGTACTGTAACATCTTCTCCATTGCCCATAACACATACAGAGAATTCTCTACCTTCAATATATTCATTTAACATAATAGGAGGATTATAAACCTGTAATTCTTCACTAACTTTCTCTACTAGGCTATCCATATCAAAAACCAAACTATCCTGATGTATACCCCTGCTAGAACCTTCATCACTAGGTTTTATTAAAATAGGAAAATCAATATCTAAATCTTTAAGTTGGTCCACATCATAAATTGATGCAAATTTAGGTGTGGGTATGTTTGAAGCCTGGAAAATAGCTGAAGAATAAATCTTATTAATGGCAAGTGTATGACCTAATATGGAAGAACCAGTATATGGAATACCAGCAAATTCTAAAAGAGCTGGCAATTGAGCTAATTTGCTATCACCTTGTATCCCATTACATAGATTGAAAACTAGGTCTACATTTTCTTCTTTAAGCTGATTGATAATATTGTCATCAGCTACCAATGAAATACAATTATACTTTTGAGACAGTATCTTTTTAATTTCTTCTACAGTTTTTCTTTTTTGTTCATCTTCTTTTAATCTTTCCTCTAAAGGTATGGAATCTACTCTAGATCTATCAGTTACAATGGCAATTTTCAATTAATATTCCCCCTTATCTAATTATATATTTTACTACTTACAAAATAATATGAATGTTAAAAGATATTTTTTTTCATATGGTATTACATCTTAATTAAAAACAGAAAATTTATTTAGCAAGGAAGTTACCTTTAAATTACCTCATTATAATTATATATTATATCCAAAAAAATGTCTTCTACTTTTAGTTCTAAAATTCCTATTAATTTGTTATTTTCTTTCACAATGTAATTCTTTGCTTAAACTTTCATCAAATAAAAAATATTTTCTTCCTTATATAACTTTTATTTTATAATACAATTGATACTAATATTTAATGTCCATTATTTCTACCAATTCTTGATTTTGTTGTAAAACGTAAATTTTTTACATATAATGCTAGAAGGGATTTTATGGTTTCGAATACAAAACGTTTGGTTTCTGGATCAGTACCTCTTATGGCTTCCAGAGCTATAAGAGCTTTTTTATGCCAATCTTCAGTAAAATCACTGAAATTCACTATTCCCATGGATTCAATAACTCTATAAAGGGTTGTTATGAATAGTTCTCGTTTTTCATCATCCAATGATAAAAGCCATTGATTAATTACCATATTAAGATGTTTTGCCCCACCAGTAATACCCTGTGTATATTGAAAATCATCTTTATTAATTAACCAAGAAAAGGGATCATGCTGCATTATCCAAAATTGTTTACTTTTTACAACAAAATAATCTTCCTGATGATGTAAGAGCATGCCAAATAAAGAGGATTG
>JAAYNB010000265.1 GCA_012521085.1 Clostridiales bacterium
GATCCTGCCTTTGAAAGTATTGAAGAACAATTATTAGAAAAACAATCAGTAGAAGGCATTGACACAGTAAGTGGAGCTACTGGTACTAGCGAAGGTTTAATCGAAGCTATTACAAACGCTTTAGCTAATGCAAAATAATAGAATTAATTAAGATTATAAAAGGGTCTATTACATTAATGTAGTAGACCCTTTTTCACATATAAAAATACATTTTAAAATAAAATATATAAAATATTTAGAATTTTAGATATAATGAATAGAAGGGATGGTGATTATAATGCAAAAAATATATTTATCTCAAATTCCAGATGGTGCGCCTATACCATATGATTTATATAATGATAAAGATGTAATATTAATAAAAAAAGGAACCAAAATGTCATCAGATCTAAAAAAGAAATTACAAAGAAATAATATAATCTATCTTACACCTCAAATTAGCCCCTTTCACATATTAGATAATAGAATAAAATATTTAGATGATGATGTAATCGTAGAGATTGAAAAAGTAAAAAAAGTTTATAGCGAATCTTTCTATGAATTAGTAAGGGAATTTGAAATCTTTAAAGAATCAAAAAGATTAGATAAGAAAATTATTTCAGATATAGCAGAGAACTTAATTTCTAGTATATCCAATAATCAGCAAGTATATGCTAGTATACAGGGTATCAGGAGAAAAGATGCTTATACATATCTTCACTCAATAGATGTATCAATTTTAATGATTTTACTTGGCAAAAGTATGAATATGGATAATAGAGATATTGAAGATGCAGCAATATCAGGTTTATTACATGACATTGGAAAGACAAAGATAGCAGATAATATATTATTAAAACCTGATAAATTGACAGAAGATGAACAGATAATTATGCAAAAGCATACAACTTATGGTTATGATATATTAAGAGATCAAATGGGTTATAAAGAATCTATATACAGACCTGCAAGAGAACATCATGAAACAATGGATGGCTTAGGTTATCCAGATAGGATTAGTGGTAGGGATATGCATTTATATTCCAAAATGGTGGCAATTTGCGATATATATGATGCAATTACTTCAGATAGAGTTTATAAAAATGCCATGTTACCTCATATAGCTGTAGAATATATTATGTCCATTAGTAATAAAAAATTAGATTCGGTTTTGGTAAGACAATTCATCCAAAACATTTCCATTTATCCCATAGGTACAAAAGTCCTATTAAATACCAAAGAAGAGGGAATTATTGTAGATAATAATGAAGGATTTTCACTTAGACCAAAGGTACAAATCATTGGAACAGATATAAGAAGAGATTTATTAAATGAGTTAACAGTTTTCATAGAAAATATTATTGAGTAAATATTAAGATTTAATCATATATAACTATTGATAATTATTGCAATAAAGGCTACACTTAAAATATAGCATGTAAAAGTTGGTAGAGGTTGTGATAAAGATGTTTACAGGTAAAATCTTAATATTTAATCAAATAAAAGATCAAAACATTCCTAGAAAGGATATGTTAAGAAATCATGGTTATGAAGTGGCATCTCAATCTATAGACGATTATAGAAAATCAAGAAAGTTTCAAATAAATCCACATATTATATTGTTAAAATCTGCTAATATGGAAACGAATTTGGAGATTTTCCAGCTATGCAAAGAATTAAAATCTAATAAAAAGACAGCTAATATACCAATTATAGTACTTTTTTCTCAGGAGACTAAAAATGAAAAAATAAAATATATTAAAATAGGTGTAGATGATTATTTAGAAATACCATATCATGATTTAGAAATAATACTAAAAATAAATAATAAATTAAGATATATAAATTTAGAAAAAAAATTTTATAAAACACAAAAAGCATTGGGAGAGAGTTTGATAACCATTAAAAATCAAGAGATGGAATTAAACTATAACTTGACTATGGCTACAAAAATACAGGAAACTTTAATACCTAAATATCTAGGAAATATTCCGAACTGCTCCTTTTACTGGCATTTTGAACCTTCTGGAAAAGTAGGAGGAGACATATTTGATGTATTCATGTTAGATGAAGAACATATGGGATTATACATAATAGATGTAATGGGACATGGCGTTGCATCTTCCATGTTGGCAGTAGCATTATCTGAATTCTTAATTTGGGATATTGATAGAGGTTCGCCATTAAAGAGAAAGGTGAATCATCCTCCATATTATGAAATAGTACCACCCCTTGAAGTTGTAAACTATTTGAATAAAAGATTTCCTTTTACAAAATATCAACATTATTTTACTATTTTTTATATGGTATTAAATGTAAAAACAGGGGTCTTAAAGTATGTAAGGGCTGCCCATCCAATGCCAATTTTAATTAGAAATA
>JAAYNB010000266.1 GCA_012521085.1 Clostridiales bacterium
ATTAGTACTAATCACAGAAACTATCCTGTCATAGATAAAGATGGTAGATTTTTAGGCTTTATTAATAAAAAACATATACTAAGTCCTCAAAGAAAGAAAGTTATACTGGTTGACCATAATGAATATGTCCAAAGTGTAGATGGATTAAAAGAAGCAGAAATATTGGAAATTGTAGACCATCACAAATTAGGTGATATTTCCACATCAATGCCCATTAATTTTAGAAATAGTATAGTGGGAAGTACATGTACCATAATCTATCAAGTGTTTAGAGAATATAATATAGATATAGAATACAATATTGCTGGACTTTTAATTTCAGGGATTTTATCTGATACTCTGTATTTTAAATCTCCTACCACCACTGATATGGATAGAAATGCTGTAAACTACCTAAACCAAATCTTAAACTTGGATATTGAAAATTATGTTATGGAAATGTTCAAAACAGGCACCTCTTTAGAAGGTGAAAGTATTGAAGATATTTTCTATAATGATTTTAAAGAATTCTATTTAGAATCACATAAAACTGGTATTAGTCAGGTATTTACATTGGATATAGATGATGTGTTCCGTAGAAAAGAATTGATTTTGGATTTCATTGAAACTACCCATAAAAATAATAATTATGATATTACTCTTTTATTAATTACAGATATCTTAAAAGAAGGTTCATATATATTATATAAATCTGTAAATGACAATATCATATCCACTGCCTTTGATACAGAAGTTGAGCAAGGTGTTTTCTTAGAGGGTATTATATCTAGAAAAAAACAGGTTGTACCAAAACTTCAAGAGGCTATTCATTATATAAATAATATGTAAAAAATATAAAAATCCACAGTGTACGGTTTTGTCCATATAATACTCTATAAAAGTACACTTGTGGATTTTTTTATTCTATATTGTAATGTCATTTATCTATGAAAATATAATAAAATTGGACATGATTTTATGGTTTTTACTTCCTAAGAATTTTTAGGTATATTTATATTTTTCTTTTCTAACTGCCTATCTACAAAACGAATTACCATCAACCTTATTATGGCGCATATGGGTACACCTAAAAACATTCCCAGTACCCCAGCTAATTTCCCACCAATTATAATGGAAAGTATAATCCAAATTGGCTTTATTCCCACACTATCACCTAAAATCTTAGGTCCTAAAATCATTCCATCAAATTGCTGTAGGACAAATATAAATATGGCTACCCATAATGCATTCATAGGACTGTCAAAAAAAGTTATAATAACCACTGGGACCGCACCAATAATTGGCCCAAAATAGGGAATCATATTGGTAACACCTACTATGAGACTTAATAATAGTATATATTTTATACCCATAAGCTTTAATCCCACAAAACACATTACCCCTATAATAAAGGAATCTAAAGATTTGCCTACAATGAATTTGCCAAATATCTCATCAGCTTCTCTACCAAAATTTTTAATTCTATCAGCTTTTTTTTCATTGAATATAAGTCTTAACAGCTTTTCTGTAGAAATTTTTATGGACTCTTTATCTGCCAATAGATAGCAGGATATAATTATGCCTAATATAAAATTTAATAATCCAGAAGTAATGTTTATAATATTACTAAGTAAATTATATAATAAATTGTTTAATATATAATCTAATACTTGTCCAGTGGTATTAAATATATTTATAATATATCTTTCAATATCACTTACAATATCTCTATTAATATCCTCTCTAAAACTATAAAGATCTTCAATATGTATATCTTCTGCCCAATGTTCCACCCATTGTATGGCAGTGTTTATATAATCAGGAATCACCTTGGAAAGTTCAACTATATTATTTGCAACTTGAGGTACTATAAATATTATTACTGTAATCAAAAAGCTTGCTAAAATTAAATATATTGTAGCTATACTCAATATCCTATCTATTTTTCTAGCTTTTTTCTTGCCCTTCCATTTTCCATATAGATTTTCTTCAAACCATCTAGCTCCTGGGTTTAATATATATGCCATAAGTCCACCAATTATAAAGGGACTAAGCATCATCTTAATCCAATCCCATAAATACATAAAAAATTTATAAATAGGTACTATATTATATAAAAACAGAAAAAATATAATGGGTATGATAATGGCAAGACTTGCATATAGGGAATATTTTAAAAACTTTTTATCTATGGTAAATTTCATCAAAAGCCCTCCATCTAATTAACTTGAGTATTTTCTATTATGGTCAAACTATCTTATTAATTATAATATAAATTTTAAAAAAACTCCAATTTTTTTGAAATTAGAGTTTTTTATTCACTGCATAATTGGGAACTGCTGCAAATTCACCTATAACACCTACCACATTTTGTTCACTGGTTCGGGTATATATGCCTTGGAATTTTTCATTATATAAATAAAGACCTAGTACATAATTTCTATTTACAAATTTTATATCTCCATTATGAACTATTGGCATATGTCTATTGGGTAGTTTGCAAAACTTCTGAAATAGATATCCATCTACAGCCTGATTTTTTATAATATCCTGCCACTGATCCATATTAAAATCCTGTCCTATACTTACTCCATAGGAAGCATATTTATCCATAGGCTTTAATACCAATCCATCTTTGTTTTTTAAAACATAATCCACCATTTCCTCATCATTGTTATTAAATACCCCTGTATATGGAATATGATTTTTTATAAAATCTCTATCTTCACCTGATAAAAATTTTGTCAAAGTTGAATCATGTAATATACTAAAAATATTTTTATTATGTATTATCTGTGTCAATATGGGACCTACAACACATACTGCTCCATCTAAATATGCCTGTATAAAATCCTGGGTTTCCTCAGGCTTTTCTACTATCTCCCAAGTTACAGCTCTCCTATATATACAATCTATTGGAAAGTCCTTATGATATAATCTTTTATCTCTATATTCCAATTCTCTAATATCTGCAATAATAGTGGAATAGCCTCTTTTTTCAAAGGCTTTTTGAAAGGCTACAAATTCATTGGGTATTCCTGATAATAATCTGTCTACAATGGCTATATTGGGCTTATTATCACCACCACTAAATTCTCTGTAATTAGCCAATAATCCATCTACCCAGGTATTAAATAACTCAAATCCTTCAATTTCATAGTCCTTCTTAATCTTATCCATTATTAGGGACTCTTCAAATATATTTTGTAATTCTCTAGTTTCCAACATACCGGAAGAACCATCAGCATTTAATTCAATAAATTTAAAATCTCCATTGGGGTAATATAATATATCAAATCTAGCCATTGGAATGGTTACATTATAACCTGCATTTTTTAAAATTAATTTTTCTAATATAGGTGAAAAATCAAAAGCCTTTCTAAATTCTTCATCCTTTAAATACTGTGCTATGACCTTTTTTAATATTTTCATCAATCTATGACCGGCGTTTTTCAATACCTTCATATCATCACTATCAAAAAACATGGGTTGGTATAAAAATTTAACAGGTTTTCCATGGTATTTTGCAGGACTTTTCTCCACCTTTTTTCTGACTTCATTATAATCTTCTATATATTTTCCTTTATTTGATAGTAATTCATTTCTATATTCTTCAAATAGCTTTCCAGCTAAAATCATTAGTTATTTACCTCCCATATTGATTTAATGCATACCAAGATAAAGATTCTATACCCTTTTCTTTAATATATTCTTTAGATAAATTAGCTGCACTTTGACCTTTTATTATTAATTCTTCCAATGGTTTTAAATATTCCCTCTCTTTTTCATCAAGACCTCTTTTAGCAAGATCAAATAATATCAATGCTAGATCCTTTACTGTTCTAAATTTAAATCTACCTTCAAAACCATTTTTTCTCATATTAGTCTTTGAATACTCTAATTCCTCTTGATCAAAAGTTCTAGCCATATCATATAGATAGTCAAGGGCAATATTGTTATAAAATATACCCTTCAATAGGGCTATATATGCCATATTCAGTGGATATGGTAAACTATCTCCCATACGAAGTTCTATATATGTTCTTATTCTAACATCAGGGAATACCATAGACAATATATGGTCCACTTCTTTATCTGTTATTGTTAAAGGATCCATTAATTCTCTTACTTTTTTATCCCCTGTACCTATTGCTTCCCCATCTCTCATTATTAATATTGGAGGCACATCTAATATGTATTTGGCATAATCATCATAACCAAATTTCTTTTCCAAAACACCAGGTACAATACCACATCGTATATTATCCATATTGTCCCATATTTTAGACCTAATACTATTTTCTTCATGAATCTCTCCTTCAAAAATTGGAGCATTATCTGAAATTAAATATAATAGGGGCGACAAGAAATTACCAACTGTAAACTTTTTAATAAAATCCTCTTCATCTGAATAATCAATTACAACTTGTAATGAAGCTGTCCCCTTCATCATATTATGAGCATATTTGCCAGTAGCTATTAAATGTTCAGACATATAATGATATCTAATTTTAGGGTTAAAGGGTAAATCTACAATTTTTGTCTTAGGATGATATCCAATACCCATTAAATATTGTCCCTGTTCTTCTAATATTGGAATTATATCATCTAAGAAATTTCTATATAAATTTTCTATTTCAGCCAATGTACTACATGGTCTAACACTATATTCAAATTGACCACCTGGCTCTAAACTAATACTACCATCAGGTTCTGATAGTCCTACCAAATGTTCACCTTCGTATTGGGGTTTATATTTTTGATTTTTATCAAGAAGTTTTTTTAGAATTATTTCAATTCCATTTTCTTCATAATAATTTACAGATAATAAATCCTTCTTCCATACCACAATATGTTCAAATTCTACACCAATTTTAAAATCTTCGGCAGATTTTTCACCAGTCTTAATAAACTCGGTAATTCTATCTATTTGTTTTTCATAGTCCATTTTTAACCACCTCGATAATTATTAAAGTCTAGATATTTATTTACCCTTTTTTCTCCCTTCTACACAATATACTCTTCTAAATATAATTTATGTTTTTAATAGATGGTATTATACTATTTTATTTCAGAAATTTATGTAATTCATTAATATATGAAATTTCAACTTTAAGTTTAATTTTCTATGGACTATTTTACATAAAATACTTCCACAATGGATAGATTAATTTTAAAATAATCCTATTATCCAATGTGGAAGTTTACTTCATTATATTATCTTTTAAGTTTTATATTATTCCTTTATTATCCCCTTTTAGTATCTGGATACTCCACTCTTCAGGTAATTTTTTAATTATATTATAAAATTTATTCTCATCTTCATCATCTTCCATATCCCAAGTTATATATATGACAGATGGTCCTGCCCCACTTAAAAAAACTCTATTTAATCCCTGTTTTTTTGATTCTTTAGATATATTCTTTAGTGAATTTAATAATCCTATTCTATAAGGTTGATGTAATCTATCCTGTAGGGCAATATCTAATTTTTCCAAATCCCCAGACATTAAAGAGGCCACCAATAGAGAGGATCTACTTAGATTAAATACTGCATCTTCAAAGGTTACCTTCTTTGGCAACACATTTCTAGAATCCTTTGTACTTAATATGACTTCTGGAATTGCCACTATAAACTTTAATCTCTCATCCACAGGAAATTTTATATAATTTGTATGATTCTCATGAGAACATGATACCACTACTCCACCAAATAGGGCTGGAGCCACATTATCAGGATGGCCTTCAATCTCTACAGCTATATCTAGAATCTCATCCTGAGTTAATACATTTCCAGCTAATTTATTAGCTGCCACTATGGCGCCTATTATAGAAGCTGCACTACTACCCAATCCTCTACCAATTGGGATATTATTATATTGTTTTATTTTAAGACCCTTATAATCATATCCTATTTCATTGAAGG
This sequence comes from Clostridiales bacterium, assembly GCA_012521085.1. Lineage (GTDB taxonomy): Bacteria > Bacillota > Clostridia > Peptostreptococcales > Natronincolaceae > JAAYNB01. Next base: position 5,906 of record JAAYNB010000266.1, read on the forward strand.
TCTTTATCATACTTTTATATACTAAATTATTTTCATCTGTATCTATCTTTTCACTATCTCTTCCTTTTACTTCTATGGATAATCCTGAATTTATTTCTTCAACCTCTATTTCATTATATAGTGTAAGAGCAATACCTAAAGAGTCAAAGCCCGGGCCTACATTGGCAGTAGTAGCCGGAACCTTTACCTTAACCATTATTTTCACTTCCTAGAACATTGTCAATTATATTCTTAATTTCATCTAATTTTACACTATATACCTTTAATTCTTTTTCAGGAGATACTACATCTGGGTCTTTTAATCCATTACCTGTTAAGACACATGCCACATTATCTCCTTTTTTGAAATATCCCTTTTCACTTAATTTTATTACTCCAGCCACACTGGCTGCAGATGCAGGTTCTACAAATACACCCTCTTTAGAAGCCAATAGTTTTTGTGCTGCTAATATCTCATCATCGCCTACCTTATCAATTAAACCTCCAGACTCATCCCTTGCTGACACAGCTTTTCCCCAGCTGGCAGGATTTCCTATTCTAATAGCTGTTGCTATTGTCTCTGGTTCTTCAAAAACCTTATCCTCTACAATGGGAGCTGCTCCCTCTGCCTGAAAGCCCAACATTTTAGGTAAACTATCTATTTTACCTGCTTTATGATAGTCTTTAAATCCTTCCCAATAGGCTGATATATTTCCTGCATTTCCAACTGGTATAGATAAATAATCTAATTTTCCTTCCAATTGATCACAGATTTCATATGCACCAGATTTTTGACCAATTAATCTATATGGATTTATAGAATTGACTAAAGTAACTTTTCCTTCCTCAGCTATTTCACGTACTATTCTCAGAGCATCATCAAAATTTCCATCTACAGGTATGACTTCAGCACCATATAAAATGGCCTGGGCTAATTTACCCACTGCAATTTTATTATTTGGTATTAATACAAAACATTTTATACCTGCTTTAGCAGCATAGGCTGCAGCTGAGGCAGATGTATTACCTGTGGAGGCACATATTATAGCCCTACTACCTTCATTTACCGCCTTTGTAACAGCCATGGTCATACCTCTATCCTTAAAAGAACCTGTGGTATTTAAACCTTCATATTTTAAATAAAGATTAATTTCTCCCAACATCTCTCCTATATTTTTAGCAGGTATTAATGGGGTATTCCCTTCATTTAATGTAATAATTTTTTCTCCATCTTTTATATCAAAAAATTCTCTATATCTATTAATTATTCCTTTGTACGCCATTTAC
>JAAYNB010000267.1 GCA_012521085.1 Clostridiales bacterium
AGAGATGATAAATCATATCCATTGGCAAAAAAAGCAGGGTAGGATAAAACCAGAACATGGCAGACCCTCAGAATGTATAGCATGTGGTAGATGTGAAGAACTCTGTACACAAAAACTGCCAATTATAGATAGATTAAAAGAAATAGTGGCAGAATTGTAGATAATTCTTGACAATTTTTAATCTATCTGTTAAGTTATAAGATACTAGAATTAACAAAAAGTAAATAAAAGATATCACGCATATAATATTGACAATATGGGTCAATAGTATCTACCTAAGGGCCGTAAACCCGTGGACTATGGGTGAAGTTATTATAGACAGTAGGACTGTGTAAAGTAATTATACGGCCCTACTGAGTTTTATATTTTTATAAAACCCATATAATAATTTCACTCATCATTGGGTAGAAATTATTATATGGGTTGAAATATTTTTTGAGGAATAATAAAAACAATATAAGGAGGCTTTATTAATGGAAGATAAAATTGTTAAAGAAGGCATAACCTTTGATGATGTATTACTAATACCAGCTAAATCAGAAGTACTACCAAATCAGGTGGATTTAACTACGAATTTGACTAAGAAAATAAAACTTAATATACCTCTAATGAGTGCAGGAATGGATACAGTAACAGAAGGTAAAATGGCTATTTCCATGGCTAGAGAAGGTGGAATTGGTATAATCCATAAAAACATGTCCATAGAAGAACAAGCTTTAGAAGTGGACAAGGTAAAGAGAAGTGAGCATGGAGTAATAGTAGATCCATTCTTTCTATCACCAGATCATACAGTTTCCGATGCATTGGAATTAATGGAACGTTATCGTATATCAGGAGTACCAATAACAGTTAAAGGAAAACTAGTGGGTATAATTACCAACCGTGATATTCGTTTTGAGACAAATTATGATAGACATATAAGTGAAGTAATGACTAAAGAAAATCTAGTTACAGCAAAAGAAGGCGTAACCATGGATGAAGCACAGGAAATATTAATGAAACATAAAATAGAAAAACTACCTTTAGTAGATGATGAAGGCATGTTAAAAGGATTAATCACCATTAAAGATATAGAAAAATCTATCCAATATCCTAATTCAGCAAAGGACTCACAAAGCAGATTATTAGCTGGAGCGGCAGTTGGCATTACAGCAGATATGATGGAGAGAGTAGATGCTCTAGTTAAGGCAAAGGTAGATGTTATAGTAATAGATACGGCTCATGGACATTCTAAAGGTGTAATCGAAGCAGTTAAAAAAGTTAAGGCTAAATATCCAGATTTACAAGTTATAGCAGGAAATGTGGCAACAGCAGAAGCAACTGTAGAATTAATAGAGGCAGGAGCAGATGCTATAAAAGTAGGAATTGGACCAGGATCTATTTGTACTACAAGAGTAGTAGCAGGTATAGGAGTACCACAAATTACAGCAGTATATGATTGTGCAAAAGCTGCAAGACCATATGGAATTCCAGTAATTGCAGATGGTGGTATCAAATACTCTGGAGATATAACTAAGGCCATAGCGGCAGGAGCAAGTGTAGTAATGATTGGTTCATTATTTGCAGGTACAGAAGAAAGCCCTGGTGAAACAGTTATTTACAAAGGTAGAAGCTTTAAAATATATAGAGGTAAGGGTTCAATACCAGCTATGGAACAAGGCAGCAAAGATAGATATTTCCAAGAAGACAATAAAAAACTAGTACCAGAAGGAGTAGAAGGAAAAGTACCATATAAAGGAGCATTAAAAGATACAATATTACAATTAGTTGGTGGATTAAGAGCAGGTATGGGTTATTGTGGTACACCTAATATTAAATCATTACGAGAAGATTCTAAATTCATTAGAATAACTGGTGCAGGACTAAGAGAAAGTCATCCACATGATATAGTAATTACAAAAGAAGCGCCTAATTATAGCCTAAGTGAATAAGAGGGGATAAACCATGGGAAAAATTAAAGATTATGATATATATATAAATGAAAAAGTACAAAGAATTAAAAATACAATAGGAGATAAAAAAGCTATCTGTGCTTTATCAGGTGGAGTAGATTCTTCTGTTGCAGCAGTTTTAGTTCATAAAGCTATAGGAGATAATTTGACCTGTGTTTTTGTAGACCATGGATTACTTAGAAAAAATGAAAGAGTAGAAGTAGAAAAAGTTTTTAGAGATGAATTCAAGATGAATTTAATAACTGTAGATGCGGAAGATAGATTTTTAGAAAAATTAAAGGGAGTAACAGACCCAGAAGAAAAGAGAAAGATTATTGGAGAAGAATTTATCAGAGTTTTTGAAGAAGAACAAGAAAAATTAGAGGATATAGACTTCCTAGTTCAAGGTACTATTAAATCAGATGTAATTGAATCCATAGGTGAAGATGGAAAAGTAGCAGTAAAATCCCATCATAATGTAGGAGGATTACCTGAGGATGTAGATTTTGAATTAATAGAGCCATTGAGAGAATTATATAAAGAAGAAGTAAGAGAGCTAGGTAGAGCATTGGGTATAAGCTCAGAAATCATAGATAGACAACCCTTCCCAGGCCCTGGTTTAGGTATTAGGGTATTGGGAGAGTTGACTAAGGAAAAGATAAATATAGTTAGAGAAGCGGATCATATATTTAGAGAAGAAGTTAAAAAAGCTAATTTAGACATATGGCAGTATTTTGCAGTACTACCTAATATTCAGTCTGTTGGAGTAGTTAATGGAAAGAGAACCTATCTTCATACAATAGCCCTAAGGGCAGTTACATCTAAAGATGGTATGAAGGGACAATGGTATCCCATTCCACTGGATATATTAGAAAAAATATCAAAGAGAATAACAGATGAAGTTAAAGAAGTAAATAGAGTTGTATATGATATAACTAGCAAACCACCAGCTACCATTGAGTGGGAATAGACGTCAAAATGCCTCTGAACCCAGTAAAATAAAGGGTTTCAGAGGCTTAATTTTTGCCCGTGGTAGCAATTTGGAAGCATTATTCTGAAATACCCGGATTTTCGCCTGTTTTTTGGAAAATTTTAGGGGTAAATAGTTCGTTCAGTTTACTGGAAACTTCCCCGTGCTTATTGGGGTATAAATG
>JAAYNB010000268.1 GCA_012521085.1 Clostridiales bacterium
AGAATGTCCTATAAGCTCATCTTTGTCAAGTATTTTAGTAATTCATCTCCCACTTGTAGAAGATGGGAGAATTCTTGCTATTTTAAGTTAAAAAATGATTAATTATTCAATCAAAATTATATATCATGTTAATATTATATCACTTTTTCACACAATTATCTACAATATTTTCAATATTATGCTAAATTAGTATACTCTTACAAACCCTAACATATAAGCAACATCATCCTTTCAACCCAGCTCTCTATCACATATAACCATAGCAACTTCATCTAAAGCTTTATCCACATATCCAGGCTTACCTAATAGCCTAAACATGTTTGTCTTGTATGCCTCTACCCCTGGCTGATTAAAGGGATTCACACCTAATAAGTAGCCACTCATTCCACAGGCCTTCATAAAGAAATAGGTTAAATATCCAAAGTAATATGGTGATATTTCTGGAATATTAATGATGAGATTAGGTACTCCACCATCTACATGAGCTTCCAAGGTTCCTTCCATAGCCATTCTATTAACATAATATAAAGTCTTTCCACTTAGATAGTTTAATTCATCCATATTGTATTTACTTTCCTTAATGACAATTTCCTTCTTGGATTTTTCCACATTAAGTACAGTTTCAAATAAAAATTTCTCCCCATCTTGTATATATTGTCCCATAGAGTGTAGTTCCGTTGAAAAGTTCATAGACACTGGAAAGATTCCCTTTCCATCCTTCCCTTCACTTTCTCCAAATAGTTGCTTAAACCACTCTCCAAAATAAGATAACCTAGGTTCATAATTAACCAATATCTCTGTTGTTTTTCCCTTAGCATATAAAATGTTTCTTAAAACAGCATACTGATAACAAGGATTATCTTTTAATTTATCTATAGATAAATCCTTCGTTGCCTTTTCAGCACCATTCATTACCTCATCAATATTAATACCAGCTACTGCCATAGGTAACAGTCCTACAGGAGTTAATACAGAGTATCTTCCCCCTACATCATTTGGCACAATAAAGGTTTCATATCCTTCTTTATCAGCTAAAGTTTTAAGGGCACCCTTATCTTTATTGGTGGTAGCGTAAATTCTTGTACTAGCTTCTTCCTTGCCATATTTATCTTCCATGTACTCTTTTAATATCCTAAATATTATAGCTGGTTCTGTTGTTGTACCAGATTTTGATATAACATTTATTGAAACATCTTGTCCGTCTATAGTATCCAATAGGTCTATCAGATATGAGGAACTAATATTATGACCTGCAAAGTAAATCTTAGGTCCTTGTCTTTTCCCTTTTGGTAGTTCATTATAAAAACTATGGTTCAACATCTCAATAGCAGCCTTTGCTCCTAGATAAGATCCTCCAACACCTACTACTATAAAAACATCTGATTTTTTCCTAATTCTTTCGGCAGCAGCTTTAATCCTTTGAAATTCATCTTTATCAAAGTTATTAGGGAGGTCCACCCATCCTACATACTCTTTTCCCTCACCACTTTTATAATTTAACATATCATGGCATTTATTTACTCGTTCCTCAAAATGGCTTATCTCTTCTTCACTTATAAATTTAAGTACTTTGGAATAATCTAATGTTACTTTTCCCATGGCCCTTCCACCTTTAGTTAATTTTTTATATTTTTTACCCCAAAAACGTAAGCATACATTGATTCCTTATTAGCTAGCTCTTTTAACCATCTATAAGTTGGATTTCTCTGCCTTTACCTGGTTTTGTATGCTCTAAAATTTCAAATATATTAGGATTAATAATATATCTTCCTAGAGTAGTAATGTTAAAAGGTACATCTTCAATAGAAATCTTTTCAACTAATCCTTTGTTTTATGTACTCTACTCTCAAAATACTTCCTTCTACTATACCATATTTACTTACTTCTTTGTCTGCTACTTTTTGTACACCTATAATAGATGTCTTGTATTCATTATAAATTTCTATCATTTGCTTTAAACAAGGTTTTGCATTATACACATACTCCCAAAATTAAATATGCAAAGAAATGTGCATTCTTTCGGATAATATGATTAAAATTACTAACATCAAAATCTATATCTGAAGTTAGCCTTTCTATAATGGCCACTATTCTTTCTGTAATACCTGTGCTTAAACTATTTGACTCAGTTGCTGGTTGTTGGGATAGATAAAATATTAATACCATCCACAAAATAACTAGTAGCCATGAAATTACTTTTCTCGTCATTGACTAAACACACCTATTACCCCATTACTCAACATCATTATCAAAATACCAGCTATCAAATTACCAACAAATATTGCAGGAAAAGCCCACTTAAAAC
>JAAYNB010000269.1 GCA_012521085.1 Clostridiales bacterium
AACCAGTCTACTAAATATGGTCAATGGCTATATCTTTCCATCTAAGGGGACCATGAAAGTTTTAGGAAAGAAATTTGGTGAATTTGATTTAAGAGAATTGAGGAAGTCCATAGGTTGGGTAAGTTCTGCAATACAGGAGAGGTTTTATGGTCATGAAAAAACAGAGGAAATTGTAGTAAGTGGTAAATATGCAAGTATTGGTTTATGGAAAGAAGCAGAAAAGGAAGATTTAGAAAGGGCAAGATATTTATTAGATACTCTAGGTTGTATAGAATTAGCCAGTAGAGATTATCAAACCCTTTCCCAAGGGGAAAAACAAAAAGTACTTATTGCCAGGGCTCTTATGTCATCACCAGAATTATTAATATTAGATGAGCCCTGTACAGGTTTAGATATTTTTGCTAGGGAGCATTTATTAGAAATGGTAGATAGATTAGCCCAAGAAAAGTATGGACCAAATTTAATCTATGTAACCCACCATGTGGAGGAGATATTACCTGTCTTTAAGAATATACTATTATTACAGAGGGGAGAAATACATTCCCTAGGTAGTAGTGATGAACTATTGACAGATGAAAATTTAAGTGATTTCTTTGAAACTTCCATTAAAGTGGAAAGAATAAAGAATCGTAATTGGATAAATCTTGTTAGTAAATAATGATTTTTAATCTAATTTTGATCTTGATTAAAAGTTATATACAACATATTGTGGATAGTGGGGACAATTAATAAAAAAATCATATATATTGTGTATAAAATCCATGGTCATAGGGACTATGGATTTTTTTAAAGGTATTTAATCTAAAATATATGGTTCAAGAAAGGGTTAATAAAATAAATTATTTATAAAATTAATCATAAAATAGTTGAAATTAAACAAATATTATGGTAATATGCTCTTTATACAGATACGATTGTATACACCATATAAACAAAAGGGAGGCTAAAAATGAAAAATCCCAATGATAAAACATATTATATAGTCAAGGCAGAAGCTCTACCAGAGGTATTTTTAAAGACCATTGCCACTAAGGAATTATTAGAGCGTGGAGAAGCGGATACCATATTCGAAGCAGTAGAAAAAGTAGGTATTAGCAGAAGTGCCTATTATAAATATAAGGACTGTATTTTTCCTCTATATGAGATGAATGCCAGTAGGATGATTACCATAGCATTGAAATTAGATCATACTGCAGGAGTATTATCAGAAGTACTAAATGAGATAGCTCGAGCAGAGGGGAATGTATTGACTATTAATCAAAATATTCCCGTACATGGCTTAGCCAATGTGACCATATCCATAGAGATCAAAGATATGATGTTAGATGTAGATAAACTCATTCAAAGGCTGGATAAAATGTCTGGGGTAAAAAAGGTAAATATTTTAGCAAGGGAATAAATTAAGTTGTTGAGGAGGATTTTTTAAAATGAAGAAGATAAAGGTTGGATTAATGGGACTTGGAACAGTAGGTGGAGGAGTATGGGATGTCCTCAGGATGAATAGGGATGAAATCATTAGAAACTGTGGCTATGAGATAAAAATAGAAAAAATATTAGTAAAGGAAGGTTTTAAGCCTAAGGTTTCTGGAGTATCTAAAGATAAATTGACCCATAATTTCGATGATATTGTGGAAAATGATGAAATAGAAATTGTAATAGAGCTTATTGGAGGTATTGAGCCTGCAAGGGAATATATATTAAGGGCCATTAAGGCAGGTAAGCATGTGGTAACAGCAAATAAAGCATTATTAGCACAACATGGCGTAGAACTTTCTAAAGCTGCTTATGAGGCTGGTGTAAGGTTGAGCTATGAAGCCAGTGTGGCGGGGGGAGTACCTATTATAAATCCCTTAAAAGAGAGTTTGGGAGCTAATAAAATTAAAAAAATCATGGGTATACTCAATGGAACAACAAATTATATACTGACTAAGATGACCAATGAAAATGTAGATTTTCACACTGTATTAAAAGAAGCCCAAGATATGGGATATGCAGAGGCAGATCCAACAGCTGATGTGGAAGGATTTGATGCTGCACATAAATTGACCATATTATCTACTCTTGCATTTGGAACTCCAGTGAAGTTTAAAGATGTCCATAGGGAAGGGATTACTAAAATCAATCCATTGGATATTGAATATGCAAGGGAATTAGGCTATGTGATTAAATTATTAGGTATTGCTAAAGAAATAGATGGGGAGCTGGAGCTAAGGGTTCATCCCACATTTATACCTAAAAATCATCCGCTAGCTGCTGTAAATGATTCCTTTAATGCAGTATTTGTCAAGGGTAATGCAGTGGGAGATTTAATGTTCTATGGTAGAGGAGCAGGAGACCTGCCTACTGCCAGTGCAGTAATAAGTGATGTTATGGATATTATCAAAAAAAGAAGTCTTAAACCAAATCTAAAGAATGGATTTAGTTATGAGCCTACTAAAAAAGCAAAACCCATGGGTGAAATAGTAAATGAATACTATATTAGATTTATGGTAAAGGATATTCCCGGTGTATTAGGAAAGATTGCCACCTTATTCGGTGAATATAATGTGAGTTTATCATCAGTTATACAAAAAGGTCGTAGTGAGAGAGGAGTACCTTTAGTATTTATCACACATGAAGCAAGGGAATCAGATATTCAAAAGGCCCTACAAGAAGTAAATAGTATAGATGAAGTTATAGAAATAGGCAATATCATCAGAGTGGAAAATGGTCAAGAAAGAGGGGAACAGTAAATGGCGTACAAAGGAATAATTAATAGATATAGAGAATTTTTTGATATAAAAG
>JAAYNB010000270.1 GCA_012521085.1 Clostridiales bacterium
CTTATGACAGTTGGTCATTTAATTGAGGATGAATTACTCACTTTTGATGATAGCCCAGATTTAAATGACATTGCCATAAGATATGGAAAAGTTACAAATATGAGAATAACATTTATAGATGAATTAGGTAATGTATTGGGAGATTCATCCCAAGATTATTCTCAAATGGAAAACCATGGTGATAGGAGAGAATTCATTGATGCCCTTAAATATGGTCTTGGAGAAAGTACCAGATATAGTTCATCACTGGAAACCCATTTAAAATATATTGCATTAAAGGTGGTAAATAATGATGAAACAATGATCATCAGACTATCCATACCTATTGATGATATAAATGTAATAAAAGAATTAATCAAATTATATATAATTTCAGGTGTTATCATATCCATAATAGCCAGTATGGCTATGGGAATTCAATTTTCAATAATATTAACAAAACCCATTAAAAAGCTGACAAAACTTACAAAAGATATTTCCCAAGGTAATTTTAAAGGTAAATTAGATATTAACTCCAATGATGAAATAGGCCAGCTGGCCCAATCCTTCACCCATATGCAGATGAAATTAGATAAAACCATAAATGAACTTAATGAGAGAAACATTGAAATGGAAGCCATTCTAGATAGTATGGTGGGAGGATTAATAGCATTAGATCTAAATAACCAGGTTATGATGATTAATCCTACAGCCATTGAAATGTTTGATATAAATAACAAAAAAATTATAGGCGAAGATATATTATTGGTCATAAGGGATAATGTTTTTAACCAATTTATTAAAAACCATGATGAATTAACAATAGACCAAAGAGTTATGGACATTAAATATGAAGATAAGGATTATAAAATATTTAAATCCAAAATTATAAATAAATTAAATGATGATAAACTTCTTGGAACATTGATTATAATACAGGATATTACTAATTTAAAAAAACTTGAACAAATTAGAAGTGAATTTGTATCCAATGTAAGCCATGAGTTAAAAACCCCTTTAACTTCCATAAGAGGTTTTATAGATACTCTAAAAAATGGTGCCATAGAAGATAAAGATGTGGCAGAAAAATTCTTGGATATTATTGATATTGAAGCTGAAAGACTCTCTATATTAATAGAAGATATCCTAAATCTTTCTGAAATAGAGACAATGAAGGAAGATATTTATATTGGTGAATATATTTTAAAAGATATTATAGCAGAAGTAAAAGATATAATGCTACCAGTTGCTGAAAAGAAGAATGTAACCTTAGATTTTACAATTATACCTGATGATATATATGTAAAGGTAAATAAAAACAGACTAAAACAATTACTCATAAATCTCATAGACAATGGAATAAAATATAATAAGGAAAATGGTAGTGTGTCAATTACATGTAAAAAAATTTATAATATAATAGAATTCTCAATAAAAGATACAGGAATAGGAGTATCAGATAAGGATATACCTAGACTCTTTGAACGTTTTTATAGAGTAGATAAGGGGCGTTCCAGAACTCAAGGTGGTACAGGGCTGGGACTATCCATAGTAAAACATATAGTCAATCTATATGATGGAAATATGGAAGTAAAAAGTCGTGAAGGAGAAGGAACAGAGTTTATTATTAAACTACCTATTGTATTATAATTTTTCTTTTACACAAAATTAACATTAAATTAATATTGGTTTAACTATTATAGAGTACACTTTAATTGTATTCTATTTTTTTGGAGGTGTAAAAATGACCATAAGGCAAAATTTTGATCAATTACTTAAAGAATTGCATTTAGATGTAGTAAAAATGGCAAGTTTAACTGAAGAATC
>JAAYNB010000026.1 GCA_012521085.1 Clostridiales bacterium
ATAAAATATTGCCAACTTCCTGTAAAGCGGATTTGTCCATTTCATCTAATATTTTCGAACCATCATCATCTTTATCTACATTAACAAATCTAAGTATAACACTTACTGTACCTTCCCTATGTATTGATATGGCTGGGGCAATATTAAGTGTTCCAGCAATTCAATTTGGTTATACGAGTGATAAAGTAGTATTTATTGAAACAAGACTTAAAAGTGGTCATAATTTAGTTAAAGCCAATTTTTTTCTAATACCTAATACTAATTCTTATGAAAATTTATTAAAAAGTCTAGGAGTGTATTATTAGATGCATAAAATTATAAAAGTTGGTATGGCCGATCTTAATATTGCAAAAGCGCCTGATATATTGACCACTTTAGGTTTAGGCTCATGTGTAGGTATTGCTTTATATGATAATAGAGCAGCAATTATTGGATTAGCACATATCATGTTACCTAGTAGTAAGCAAATAAAAAATAATGAAAATAAAGCCAAATTTGCAGATACAGCTATTGAACTTCTAGTAGAGGATATGTGTAAAGCTGGTAGTCTAAGAAGTAGAATAGTAGCTAAGATAGCTGGAGGAGCACAAATGTTTTCTTTTGGTAGTAATAGTGATATTATGAAAATAGGTGAGAGAAATACTATTGCTACAAAGGAAGTATTAAAAGAGTTAAATATTCCTCTTTTGGCAGAAGACACAGGAGGAAATTATGGACGAACTATAGAGGTTTATCCAGGGACAGGAAAATTGTTAGTTAAAACAATTGGTTACGGCATTAAAGAAATCTAAGAGGAATATATGGGCCAGGAGGTTTTCTAAATGGAAGAACAAAGCCTGTGGCATAGATATAAAAAAAACAATGATCAAAAATCTAAAAATCTATTAATAGAGAAGTACATTGAATTAGTAAAAATTATTGCAGGTCGTTTATATAATAGTTATGGAACAAATGTTGAATATGAGGATTTAGTTAGCTACGGTATATTTGGATTACTAGATGCTATAGAGAAATTTGATATAGATAAAAAAGTAAAATTTAAAACCTATGCATCTATACGTATAAGGGGAGCTATAATAGATCAATTAAGAAGTTTAGACTGGGTACCTAGATCTGTTAGACAAAAATCAAAACAATTAGAGGAAACTAGTAGAAAATTAGAGAATGAATTAGGGCGTAATCCTACAGATATAGAAATTGCAAAAGAACTCAATATTTCATTAAAAGAACTATCAAATATGCTACAACAGGTAAATAGTTTTAATATAATATCATTAGAAGAAACAATTTATGAATACAATACTATAGACCATTTGGAATATGAGGAAGAGAATTCACCTGAAAACATCTTATCAAATAAAGAAATTTATGAAACATTGGAATACAATATAGAAAACTTGCCCGAAAGAGAGAGACAAGTTATAAGTTTATACTATTATGATGAATTGACTTATAAAGAAATAGGCCAAATTTTAAATGTTTCAGAATCAAGAGTTTCTCAACTGCATTCAAAAGCTATAAATAAATTAAAATCAAAATTACAACCCTATGACAAATAGTTATTTAAAGCATTGATTAATAATTTTTTATTATCTAACTTAAATATGAGAGCATAGAGGAGTGGAGACATGTTTGATAAATACATAATTGTTGAAGCTAGAGATTATGATAGTGCATTAAAAAAAGGTCTTAAAGATAAAAAAATAAAAAAAGAAGATGTTATAGTTGAAGTTTTAGAAGAAAGAAAAGGTTATATGCTTAGAAAACCTTATATAAAATTAAAAATAACACCTAAACAGAAAAAAACTGATGATATATTATTGTATGAAGCAAATAAACTACATAATGAAATAGAATTAGAAAAATTAATTTCAGAAGATAAAAAATTTTTTCAAATTAAATTTTTGTCTGATGGTGTCTATATTACTTTGACTGAAGATTTGTTAATAAATAATGATATAAAATTGAATAAAATAACTAAATATTTAGAAAAGAAATCGGTAGAGGATTATGATAAAGAAATAATTAAAAAGATTATTGAAGAAAAAAATGATAAACCTCTCAAAATAGCTTCATACCAAAAAGAAAAATTAATTGATGGAGATGCTAATATTGAAATATCAGAAGATAAATTGAAAGTATATATAACACTTATTGAGGCTGAGGGCGGGGTAGAAGTTACAACTGATGATATACATAAAAAATTAAAAGAAAAAGGTATTGTATATGGTCTAGATAATGATAAGATTTTAAATGCTATAGAAAAAAAGCTTTATAATAAAAAAATATTAATTGCTAATGGTAAGACTCCTGAAGATGGGAAAGATGCTGAGGTAATTTATCACTTTTCTAAAGAAAAATCACAAAAACCTAAATTATTAAAGGATGGAAGTGTAGATTTTAAAGAGCTAGATTTAATTAATAATGTGGATAAAGGACAACTTTTAATTGAAATTATACCACCTACTGATGGTAAACCAGGTGTGGACGTATTTGGGAACGAGATACCTAATAAAAAAGGAAATTATATAAATATAATTAAAGGACCAAATGTAGTTGAGAAAGAAAATGAATTTAAAATTTATGCAACAGCAGATGGACAAGTAATTTTTAAAGATGGAAAAATAGAAGTAAAGGAAATTTATGAAATTGCTGGAGATGTTGATACCTCAACAGGTAATATAAAATTCAATGGTAATGTAATAGTTAGAGGAAATGTTAAATCAGGTTTTAGAGTTGAAGCAGAAGGGGATATACAGGTAAATGGGGTAGTAGAAGGCTCTGTATTAATAGCAAAAGGAGATATTGTTTTAAGCAGAGGAATCCAAGGGAATAATCAAGGTTTTGTTAAAGCGGGAGGTGACTTTAAAGCGAGATATATAGAAAATAGTGAGGTAAAATGTGATGGTAATGTTGAAGCCGATGTTATATTACACAGTGATGTAGTAGCAGGATCTAATGTAATTGTACTAGGTAAAAAAGGCTTAATTGCAGGTGGAAGTATAAAAAGTGGAGAGGAAATTAGGGCAAAAACCATAGGTTCTCATATGGGTACAGCTACAAATTTGGAAGTTGGAATTGATCCAGATGAAAGAAAAGAATATGATAAAATAGAAGAAGAAATAAAAGAAATTCAAAAAAATTTAAGTAATCTTACAAAAACTATTAATCTATTAGAAAGACTAAAAAAAGAAAGTAGACTGCCAAAAGATAAAGAAGAAATATTAATAAAATCAGAAAATACTAAGCTATATTTACAAGAAAAGCAAATGGAACTTATAAATAAAAGCAATGATTTTAAAAATAGAATAGAGAATTTATCCAAGGGAAAAATACATGTTTCAGGAACAATATATCCTGGGGTAAAAATAACCATATTGAATGCAATACGACATATATATGATGAAATTGTCTATAGCACTTTATATAGGGAAGATGGTGAAATAGTTATTGGTCCATATGAAAAATAGGTGGTGATGATAGTGTCTATAAAACCCATTGATCATAACTTAACCTCTATTAATAGTCTTTATCAATCTAAAGACAAGCAACAAGATTTTAATAAAGTCAAAGACACTAATACTTTCTTACAAAATAATTCAAAAGTTGAAATTGAAAGAGATATGAGTAAAATTAAAAATGCAGAAGAGACATTAGGAAAAAAAATTGCAGAAGATGGAGGAAAAAAATCTTCAAGCCAAGAAAAATCAAATAAAAGACAGAAAAAAAACAAGCCAAATACAGAAAAAGATAAAGTACCAATTAATGAAGAGGGAAAAGGACTAAAATTAGATTTATTTATATAGACAATAGTAAGTATTATGAGGTGATTTATGTACTACGATATATTAATTATATTAATAGGGATTCTTGTTATAATAATAACATTATATATCATACTAAATAAAAATAAAAATGATAATGATTATACTGATAAATCTGATGTAAATATTATAAAATATGAATTAGAAGATTTTAAAAAAAATCTAATGGAAGATATTCTTGATATTAAAAATGAAATATATGAAATTAATATGGAATTGAATAATTTAAAAGACAATATAAGAGTTGATAATGATTTAATAATTAGTATATTAGAAAAGAATTATGAAGAAAAGGCAAATGCGGTTTCTGAAATAGAAAATTTTGCAAGTACATTAAATTATAATAAATTTCTTAAAAAAAATCATGATATTATCGAATTATATCAAGCTAATAAAAACCCAGAATATATTGCGAAAAAATTAAACAAGAGCATTAGAGAAGTGGAAATGGTCTTAAAACTTGTAAAACAATGAGGTGACTTTTTTGAAACGTTTTTCTTTCCTAAATATACTTATAGGTATAGGAATTGGCATGATTATTACATCTATTATTAATATTGTTTTTATTAGTGAAAAATATAATTCCGATAATCATGTTAAAAATGTAAACGAAAACAATTTTATAAAACTCCCTACTGAAAATATGTATGAATACACAGAAGATATATCTGAAAAATCATTTAAACAAGAAAATAATGTTGGATTTAATACGGATGAAGATTCTGTGAAAGAAATTTTTATAGAAAAGGGTATGGATAGCATAGAAATAGCAAAACTATTAGAGAGAGAAAAAATCATCAGTGATATGGATGAATTTTTAAAAAAGACATATGAATTAAATCTTTCAAGACAATTGAAATATGGATTAAAAAAAATACCAGAGGGTAGCACCATTGAAGAAATATTAAAAATATTGACAGAAAACCATTAATAAAATTTTATTAATGGTTATGCTAAATACTTCTAAAAATATATTGAATTATTTAAAACAATGTGTTAAAATGTTTAAGGTGATAAAACACACATCTTATAATCTGTTTAGCAGTGCCTTATATAGGTCCTAAATAGAAATGATTAAGATGGAGGAAAAACTAGAGGAGGAAAAAGAATGTCAGTAATTTCAATGAAACAATTATTAGAAGCTGGGGTTCATTTTGGTCATCAGACAAGAAGATGGAACCCTAAAATGGCAGAATACATTTTTACAGAAAGAAATGGTATCTATATTATAGACCTTCAAAAAACTGTAAAAAAAGTAGAAGAAGCATATAATGTAGTAAGAGAAATTGTAGAAGAAGGAAAATCCATACTTTTTGTGGGAACAAAAAAACAAGCACAAGAAGCTATAGAAGAAGAAGCAAAAAGATGTGGAATGTACTATGTAAATCAAAGATGGTTAGGTGGTATGCTTACAAACTATCAAACTATCAAAAAACGTATTGACTATCTTCGTAAACTTGAAGAAATGGAAGAAGATGGTACATTTGATGTATTACCTAAAAAAGAAGTAATAAAACTTAGAGCTGAAATGGAAAGACTTGAGAAGTTTTTAGGTGGAATTAAAGTTATGGATGAAATGCCAGGTGCTTTATTTGTAGTTGACCCAAGAAAAGAAAAAATCGCTATAAAAGAAGCTCAAATACTTGGTATACCAGTTATAGCTATTGTAGATACTAATTGTGATCCTGATGAAGTAGATTATGTAATTCCAGGAAATGATGATGCTATTAGGGCTGTAAAACTTTTAACTTCAACAATTGCTGATGCAGTATTAGAAGGAAAACAAGGTTTTCAAACTGAAGAGTAATTAATTTTTTAAGAATAACTAAGGTAAGGGCTTAGGGACATTTCCCTTATACCCTTACCTTAAAAAATATATTAGGAGGCGTTTACATATGAATATTACCGCAGCTATGGTTAAAGAACTAAGAGAAAAAACTGGTGCAGGAATGTTAGACTGTAAAAAAGCATTAACAGATGCAAATGGAGATATGGAAAAAGCAATAGAAATACTAAGAGAAAAAGGATTAGCTGCAGTTGCTAAAAAATCTAGTAGAATAGCAGCTGAAGGATTAGTTGGGTCATATATTCATGGTGGCAGAATTGGTGTATTAGTAGAAGTGAATTCTGAGACAGACTTTGTTGCAAAAAACCAAGAATTTCAAGACTTTGTTAGAGATGTAGCTATGCAAATAGCAGCTACACATCCATTATATGTTAGTAGAGAAGATGTACCTGAAGAAGAAGTAAGAAAAGAAAGAGAATTCTTAACTAATCAAGCATTGAAAGAAGGTAAACCTGAGCATATTGTTGAAAAAATGGTTGAAGGAAGGATTGAAAAGTTCTTTGAAGAAATTTGCTTATTAGAACAACCTTTTGTAAAAAATCCAGATATCACTGTAGGTGAACTATTAACCGAAAAAATCTCCAAAATTGGTGAAAATATCAATATAAGAAGATTTGCAAGATTTGAAGTCGGAGAAGGTATTGAGAAAAAGACTGAAGACTTCGCCGAAGAAGTGGCTAAGCAAATGGGACAATAATTTAAAAGAGAACACTATAGTGTTCTCTTTTAAAAATTATGATTTATAAAATAATCAAATAATTTTATATAAAAAGTACAGAAATAAAGGATTTTATTTATTTTTGTAGAAATATAGATATGAATTGGAGGTATATATAAATGAATGCACCCCTATATAAAAGAGTACTTTTAAAATTAAGCGGGGAAGCGCTGGCAGGAGAAAAAGGCTTTGGTTTGGATACTGAGACAATAAATAAAATAGCATTACAAATCAAAACTTTAACTGAGGAAGGTGTGCAAGTTGCAGTAGTTGTTGGAGGGGGAAATTTTTGGCGAGGTCGTAGTGGAGAAGGTATGGATAGAACTACGGCAGATTATATGGGCATGATGGCTACAGTTATTAATGCTTTAGCATTACAAGATGCTCTAGAAAATATTGATATAATGACAAGGGTGCAGACAGCTATTGAGATGAGACAAATAGCAGAGCCTTATATCAGAAGAAAAGCAGTGAGACATTTAGAAAAAGGTAGAGTTGTAATATTTGCAGCAGGTACAGGTAATCCTTATTTTTCTACAGATACAACAGCAGCGTTAAGAGCAGCAGAAATTGAGGCAGATGTTATCTTGTTAGCAAAGAAAGTGAATGCAGTTTATGATAAAGACCCACATATATATAAAGATGCAAAAATGTTTAAGGAATTAAGTTATTTAGATATTTTAAAATTAGAATTAAAAGTGATGGATTCTACTGCAACATCTTTATGCATGGATAATGAAATACCAATTAGAGTATTTGGCCTATCAAATCCAGAAAATATTGTAAAAGTAGTACATGGCCATACAATAGGAACATATATACATAACTAATTCAAATTTAAAATACAAAAGGAGGAAATAAAATGCATTCAGAACTTTATAAAAATCAAAGACAAAAAATGAGTAAAACTTTAGAGGTTTTAAAAAATGATTTAAATAGTGTTCGTGCAGGAAGAGCAAATCCATCTATGTTAGACAGAATAACTATAGACTATTATGGGGTAATAACGCCTATTAATCAATTAGCTTCTATAGCAGCTCCTGAGCCTAGATTGATTACTATCCAACCATATGATTCCTCTGTTTTAGTTGATATTGAAAAAGAAATACAACAATCTGATTTAGGTATTAATCCTTCAAATGATGGAAAAATAATAAGACTAAGTATTCCCCTATTAACAGAAGAAAGAAGAAAAGAACTTACAAAAATTGTTAGAAAAATGGCGGAAGAAAGTAAAGTAGCAATTAGAAATGAACGTAGAAATATGAATGATATATTCAAAAATATGGAGAAAAATAAAGAAATAACAGAAGATGAACTGAAAACATGTCTAGATGAAGTGCAAAAAATAACTGATGAATTTATTGAAAAAATTGATGAAATGGTTGAAGCAAAAGAGAAGGATATATTGGAGGTTTAAAATTGGCAAAACATCCTGATGTTTTGGGCTATACTTTAGAGGAAGCAATTAATGTTTTAAATTTGCATTCATTAAAATGGATTATAAAAGAAAGTTTAGGTAAAACTAATAATAAAGAAGGTATAACCAGGATAATTAAAACAAAGGTAGAAAAAAAGGATATAATTGAATTAATAATATCATATTTTTAATCCCCCCTTATGGGGGATTAAAATTGATTAGGAGACTTAAGAAATGAATATGTTAGGAAATAATAATGAGTTAAAAAAAGAAGGGCAATTAAATCTTGATTATGATAAACTACCTCAACACATAGCTATTATTATGGACGGTAATGGAAGATGGGCTACTATGAGGAATATGCCACGTACTGTTGGGCATAGAAATGGAGTAAAGGCATTAAGAAATATTATTAGAACATCATCAGATTTAAATATAAAATATTTAACTTTATATGCATTTTCTACAGAAAATTGGAAAAGGCCTAAAAGTGAAGTATCTGCATTAATGAAATTATTAATAGAATATCTTAGAAAAGAAATTGGTGATTTAAATAAAAATAATGTTAAAATCAATACTATAGGAGATATAACAAGATTTCCAGAAAATGTCCTGCATGAAATAAATATAGCCAAATCATTAACTAATAATAATAACGGGTTAAATGTTAATATAGCTTTAAATTATGGAGGGAGAGATGAAATTGTAAGAGCCATAAAAAAAATAGGCCAAGAATTATTAACTAACAACATTACTATTAATAATATCAATGAAGAATTAATAAATAATAATCTAGATGCACCTGAAACACCAGATCCTGATTTATTGATTAGGACAGGTGGAGAATATAGGCTAAGTAATTTTCTTTTATGGCAATGCGCTTATACTGAATTTTGGGTTACAGATGTGTATTGGCCAGATTTTACGGAAAATCATTTAATACAGGCAATTTATGATTTTCAAAATAGAAACAGACGATTTGGTGGGTTATAGGGGGGAGCTTATGTTAAAAAGAACAGTAAGTGCCATAGTGGGGATCCCCTTACTGATTTTCCTTTTAATTAAAGGAGGCATATTATTATATTTAGCAACAATTATTATATCTATAATAGGTTTATATGAATTTTATAATGCTATGAGATTTAAAAATTACAATCCAATAAATTTTATTGGGTATATTTTGTCTATTGTTTTATTATCTATATTATATTTTTTTAAAAGTACTGCCCTCATATTATTTTTTCTATTTATATCTATTATAATTTTAAGTGGAATATTATTATTTAATTTAAAATATACTGTGAAAGATATTAGTATTACATTATATGGTATAATTTATATTAGTCTGTTTTTAGGACATATTATTTTAGTTAGCAAGTTTCAAAACAAATGGATTATATGGTTAATATTCATTGTTGCTTGGTCAACAGATACATTTGCATATTTTGGAGGATATCTGTGGGGCAATAAAAAACTATGTCCTAATATAAGCCCCAAAAAGACAATCGCTGGAGCAATTACAGGTATTATAGGTAGTATCCTATCTTGTTGTTTATTTGGATACATATTTTTAGAACAAAATATATTATTAATTGCATTATTTGGATTTATAGGAAGCATAATTTCACAATTTGGTGATTTGACAGCTTCACAAATAAAAAGATATACTAATGTTAAAGATTTTGGTAATTTAATACCAGGTCATGGGGGTATTTTAGATAGATTTGATAGCATACTGTTTACTGCTCCATTTGTATATTATTTTTTTCTTTTTTTTATTAGGTAAAATATGTACCAAATATTGAAACAATATTTATATATTATATGGAGTGATTATATTATGAAAAAAATTAGTGTTTTAGGATCAACTGGGTCTGTAGGTCAACAGACTTTAGAAATTGTTAGAAATCATCCAGATAAATTTAAAATAATTGGTCTAGCTGTAATGAGTAATATTGATGATTTAGAACTGCAAATCAATGAATTTAAACCTAAGGTTGTAACTGTCTTTCAAAAAGAAAAAGCTGAAATATTAGCTAAAAGAATATCCTCAAACACTAAGGTTCTTTGGGGTATGGAAGGTTTGATAGAAGTAGCAAGTCATAATGATGCTGATATAGTATTAAATTCAGTTGTAGGTAGTATAGGACTTTTACCTACATTGGCAGCTATTGAATCAAAAAAAGATATTGCTCTAGCTAATAAAGAAACTTTGGTAGCTGGTGGAGAGTTTGTAATGGAAAAATCTATAAAAAACAATGTGAATATCCTTCCAGTTGATAGTGAACATTCGGCAATATTCCAATGTTTACGAGGAGAAAAAAAGACAGAATTAAATAAAATAATACTAACAGCATCAGGAGGACCTTTTAGAACATGGGAATATGATGATATAAAAAATGCCAAATCAAAAGATGCATTAAAACATCCTAATTGGGATATGGGTAAAAAAATATCTATAGATTCAGCGACTTTAATGAATAAGGGTTTAGAAGTAATTGAAGCAAAATGGCTTTTTGATTTAAATATAGATGAAATAGAAGTTATTATTCATCCACAAAGTATAATACATTCAATGATAGAATTAAAAGATAATTCTATCATTGCTCAATTAGGAGTTCCAGATATGAAATTACCTATACAATATGCTCTAACATATCCTGATAGAATAGAAGGTAATGTGGAAAAATTGGATTTCAGTGTTTTTAATACTTTGACCTTCTCAGAACCAGATTTAAAGAGATTTCCATGCTTAGGTTTAGCTTATAAAGCAATTGAAATAGGTGGAACTATGCCATGCGCAGTGAATGCTGCTAATGAAATATTAGTAGATTATTATTTGAAAGATAAAATAGGTTTTTATGATATACCTAAATATATTGAAAAAACAATGGATAAACATAAAGCTTTTAAATATAATACTGTAGAAGAATTATTAGATGTTGAAAAATGGGTAAGAATCTGGTTAGAAGATAATATATAATAGGAAGGTGTTGCTATGATAACTGCATTTGCAGCAATATTTGTATTTGGATTAATTGTATTCTTTCATGAATTGGGACATTTTTCTATTGCAAAAATAGTGGGAATAAAAGTACATGAATTTGCTCTAGGAATGGGGCCAAGTATTATAAAATATAAAAAGGGTGAAACCGAATACTCTCTTAGAATACTTCCCATAGGTGGTTATGTCAGAATGGAAGGAGAAGATGAAGCCTCAGATGATATAAGAAGTTTCAATAAAAAAACAGTTTTTGAAAGAATAGCAGTAATTTTTGCGGGCCCACTAATGAATTTTATATTAGCATTAATTTTATTTGCCATAATTTTTTATAATATTTCTGGTATACCTACAACAA
>JAAYNB010000271.1 GCA_012521085.1 Clostridiales bacterium
GTAGCTGTGCTGTTACACAGCTGTCATTGAGAGGGTGCTTTTCCTTTCTCTTTTATGGCCATTATACTCGTCTGCTCATGGACACGCAAGCCCGGTAGCTTTTGGATAAATTTTTCGGGTAGAAACAATAATCTACAAAGTCAGCCATAGAATTTTTCAATCCTCTATTATTACATCTATATGGATGTGCTGCTATAAATCCTCTAGGAATATTTTCAGTCATATCTATTAATTCTTGAAATGGTATTCTTCGATTTGGTATATCCATTTTGCCAAAAAATAGAATATCTCCTTCTTTTGTATAAACTTCAGTTCCAACAATTACTCTTATACCATCTATAATTGAAAACCATCCTATATCTTTGGCAAGATCTGAATTATCATGGTTTGTTACACATATTCCATCAAGTTTTCTAGTTTTGCCCATCTTTATTGCATCTTCTAAACTTTGATGTGAATCAAATGAGTATTTGCTTTCGTGTAAATGTGTATCTATATACAAGTTATCTCCTCCTAAATCTTATTTTTTATATTCACTGTCCTATAAGAATTATCTGCATAATTTATAGTTTAATGCTAGATAGATACTTGATGTAAAATTTCTATATCTACAAGATCTCCTATATTGTAACTGCCAGTTTCTTTCCCAATTAAATTTACATCTAGACAAATATCATCTTTTACAATACTATACTCTGTATATTGGCCCATAAATTTCTTGCTTTTTATTTGATATTTACCATTTTGATTTAATTTAATATTTATATTTTCTGGTCTTATTAATATCTTTTCTCCTTGATTGTTTTTAATTATATTTGATTTTCCAATAAATGAACCTATATATTCATTTATTGGAGAAAAGTAAATGTTCTCAGGAGTATCTACTTGTACTACATGTCCTTTATCCATTACCACAATTCTATCAGACAAGCTCAGTGCTTCTTCTTGATCATGGGTAACAAATACCATTGTAATATTAAATTTTTTCTGAAGTTCTTTTAATTCTTCTCGCATTTTAACTCTAAGACCAGCATCTAAATTGCTTAAAGGTTCATCTAGAAGCAACAACTTTGGCTTGGTAGCCATGGATCTTGCCAAAGCAACTCTTTGCTGTTGTCCTCCACTTAAATTACCTACCATAGACTTTTCATATCCTGATAATCCTACTATATCTATATATTCTTGGGCTATTCCTTGAGCCTTTTTCTTTCTTTCATTTCTTGAAAAGCGTACACCATAGCTTACATTTTCAATTAAATTCATATGTGGGAATAAAGCATAGCTTTGAAAAACCGTAGATAGAGGTCTTTTCTCAGGTGGTAAATTTAAAATAGATCTCCCTTCTAATACTATGTCTCCAGAATCTGCTTTTAAAAAGCCACCTATTAAGTTTAAGGTAGTAGTCTTACCACAACCTGAGGGTCCTAATATAGTTATAAATTCCCCTTCTTTTATATCTAAATTTACATTTTCTATACCATTATCTTTATCAAATAGTTTTGTTAAATTCTTAAGTTGTAAAATCATTTTAAATATCTCCCTTATTCAATAACCTTATAGCTATTAAATTTACACTTACAGTTATTAAAATCAAAATACTAGCCATAACAGATGCTTCACCATATCCCCCATTAGTTATGTCTTTAAACATTACTATTGATGCTATTACATTTCTAGGAGATACCAAAAATATTATGGCTCCTACAGTAGTCATAGCTGCAGAAAATGTATCTATAAAACTGGTTAAAAATACAGGTTTTAACATGGGAAATATAATTGTCCTAATAGTTCTAAAATGAGAAGCCCCAAGATCTCTAGAAGAGTCTTCGATTCTTGTATCTATAGTTGTGAAAGCTGCATTGGTAGCTTTATTTGCTACTGATATATGTCTAAAAGTAATGTTTAATATGACAATAGCTGTAGTCCCCGTAAGTAAAAATGGTTCATCTTTAAAAGCAACTATATAACCTAATCCAAAAAATGTTCCTGGTATTATATATGGAAGGGCAGATATGAATTCTATATATTTCATTCCCCATATTTTTCTTCTATGAGTGTAGTAAGAAAGCAAAATTCCTATTACAGAAGAAACTACTCCAGCTACTATGGCAAAATAGATACTTCTCATTACTGCAGGTAGATTTGAAACTTTAACTTTTTTTATATGATCTAATGTAAATATTAGTTTCCCTGAAGCATTCATAGATATTGCTGTTAAGAAGATGGTTCCATACTTTAATATTGTTATTCCAAAAAAAGAAATAGTAATAAATCCAGTAAGATATTTTAAAGCCACAGGAACATCAAATTTGTAGTTGCTACTTCCAAGGGCTTTTGAGCCTTCAGATTTATTATTTATATTATCCATATTTTTTTTATAAAATGTAAAGGCTATTATTGCAGGTGGAATTAAAAGTACGCTCATTGCGGCAGCTTTCCCTAAATCTCCACTGGAAAATATGGTCATATAGGTTTCTGTAGCTAACATTTTAAATTTGCCTCCTATAATTATAGGAGTACCAAAATCAGCTAAATTCATAGTAAAATTCAAAAATAAAACTGCTAATATGGTTGGGAATATTCCTGGAATCAATATATTCTTAAGAGTTTCAAAGGATGTGGCTCCCAAATCTCTAGAAGCTAAGATATGTCTTTGATCTATTGCATTTATTGCTGCGACTAACATAATAACTCCTAAGGGTATTTTCCCCAATGATTGTAGCAAGACAATTCCTTTCCAACCATAAGGATTTACACTTAAACCTAATAAGTTATAAGTAATGAGTCCTCTACGACCAAAAAGAGTAATCAAGGCTATAGATGAAACAAATGGTGGTGATATCATTGCTAAAAGCATACCTTTGTAAATTTTGCTTTTCCATTTACCCATAAAAGCAAATAAAGCTATAGAAGTAGAAATAATTACTCCTATAAATGAAGACAAGGTAACTACAAATATACTATTTTTAATCAATTTTAAATTTTTTGGATTAATTAAGTTTTTATAATTTGATAGAGTAAATAGACCTTTACTATAAAAACTAGTAGAAATAACCATTATAATAGGATATAAAATAAATATTAACAAACTAATAATAACCGACCATAATATTAATTTATCTATAATATTGTCAAAGGAAAGAGTGTTTTTTACTCTTTCCTTTGTTTTAATATTATTTATCACCTGTTAATTCCGCCCATTGTTCTAATATGGCTTCTCTTTGACTTCCCATTAATTCTAAATCAAAATCTATTAGTTTGCTTTTATCTAAATCTTTCATTAATTCTGGTGCAGCTACATCATCTCTAGACATAATTCTAGCATCTGCTTCTCTTAATACTTCTTGTCCTTCTTTAGATAAATACCAATCTATAAAAACTTTTGCAGCTTCAACTTTTTTTGAGTTTTTAAATATTGCAATTGGTGCTGGAGTCCAAGGAATCATATCTTCTGGATAAACTACAGATGTTGGACTGGTTTCCCCATATTTATAAGTTCCCCCTGTTATTGCAGTTACACCAATAGCAAATTCACCAGCACTTACTTTTTCTGGTGGTTCCCCTCCACCTTTTGCATAAAAATCCACATTATCATCTAGTCTCTTAAAATAATCCCAAGCTTTATCTTCACCTAAGGCTTGTATAATTCCACTTGTAATGGCATATTGGGTTCCTGAGATAGCCGGATTTGCCATTATTATCTCACCTTTATATTTTGGATCTGTTAAGTCTTCCCAAGTCTTTGGTGGTTCTAAACCTTTTTCTTTTAATATATCATCATTAACTATAAATCCAGCAGGAACTAATGCTAAACCAGAAAAGTAACCATCTTTATCTACATATTGAGCATTTATGCTATCTAATT
This sequence comes from Clostridiales bacterium, assembly GCA_012521085.1. GTDB lineage: Bacteria > Bacillota > Clostridia > Peptostreptococcales > Natronincolaceae > JAAYNB01. The sequence continues at coordinate 3,866 of JAAYNB010000271.1, forward strand.
CTGGTGATTTATACGCTTCTAAAAAACCTAAATCTCTAGCAGCTAAATAACTATCTACCCCACCACCAAACCAGATATCAGCATCTGTTTTTCCTTCTTCAGCTTGCAACTTAGCAAGTGCAGATCCTGTAGACATACTCAGAAATTCAACTTTGATTCCTGTTTTTTCAGTAAAAGCAGGGAATGAGTTATCAGCTCCACCGTAAGCTACTAATAAACTTAGACTTTCACCTTCAAAAGGTTTTTCAACTTCTACTTCTTCCCCAACATCTGCTACTTTACCTACATTAGGTTCTTCTGTTTCAGTTTTTTCTCCACATCCAACTAAACCAAAAGACAATACTAAAACTAATAATAATGCAATTATTTTTTTCATAGTTTTCTCCTTTATTCTATATTTTTTATTTTAAAACTTACATAACATAATAAATATTTGAGCAAATTGCATAATTTTTAACCGTTGAAATAACTAACTTTTTTACAAGCAAAAAAAGGATTTCACCCCAAAATGTCGAATATATATAGTAAGCCTAATCACTATATGTTCACATTAAGGAGGA
>JAAYNB010000272.1 GCA_012521085.1 Clostridiales bacterium
TATATACATGTCCCATTTTGCAAAAAGAAATGTTATTACTGCGATTTTTCATCATATAGTGGTAAAGAAAATTTAATAAAAGAATATATAATAGCATTAAAAGAAGAAATAATCTTATATGCAGAGGAAATTGAAAAATATAATATACAAACCATATTTTTTGGAGGAGGTACTCCATCAGTTTTAAAATCATCACAAATAGAAGAAATTATGGATTGTATCAAAGAAAATTATAATATATCTAAAACGGCAGAAATTTCCATAGAACTAAATCCAGAGAGCATGGATATTGACAAATTAAAAACATATTATAATACTGGTATCAATAGATTGAGCATAGGATTACAAGCATGCCAAGATCACCTATTGAAAAAATTAGGAAGATTGCATAACTATGAAGATTATTTAAAAAATTTAAAATGTGCTAGAGATGTGGGATTTACTAATATTAGTACAGATCTTATGTTTGCCCTACCTGGACAAAAAATAGAAGATTGGTATGAAACTCTAGAAAATATAATAAATTTAGAAATACCACATATATCCACATACAGCCTTATTATTGAAGAAGGCACATTGTTTTATCAATGGGAAAAGTCAGGAAATATTAGTAGATTAACTGAAGATTTAGAACTTCGAATGTATCATGATGCAATAAAATATTTAAAATCTAAAAATTATACCCATTATGAAATTTCAAATTTTGCAAAACCTGGTTTTCAATCAAAGCATAATAAAATATACTGGCAAAACTTAAATTATATTGGTTTAGGTTCAGGAGCTCATTCCTATTTTAAAGACCAGAGATTTAATAATTTTGTAGATATTGAAACTTATATTCATCATATAAATCTAAATAAAAAACCAATAGAAAATATAATAGACATAAGTAGAAAAGATGAAATTAGTGAAACCATGTTTTTAGGTTTGAGAATGATGGAGGGCATATCTATAGACAAATTTCAAAAGAGATTCAATGAATCACCCTTTGACATATATGAAAAACAATTTTTAGATTTAAAGAAAAAAGGCCTACTATCTTGGGATGAGAAACACATATATTTAACAAAAAAAGGAATTGATTTGGCCAATATAGTTTTTCAAGAGATGCTACTAGATTAAAATTCTAAAATACTATTGACAAATTAAGCTTGAAATGATATTTTATAAGAAGAATAATTAGCACTCAACATGATAGAGTGCTAATAATTTAAGGTGGTATTATGGAGTTGAATGAGAGGAAAATAAAAGTATTACAGGCTATTATTCAAGATTATATAGAAACAGCTGAACCAGTGGGATCTAGAACATTGTCTAAAAAACACAATTTAGGAGTAAGTCCAGCTACTATTAGAAATGAAATGTCAGATTTAGAGGAATTGGGATACTTGGTACAGCCTTACACTTCTGCAGGTAGAATTCCATCGGATAAAGGATATCGTATCTATGTAGATAATTTCATGGAAATAAAGATGATTGCATATTTACAAAGAAAAAATATAAAAAAGAAATTACTAGAACAATTTGGTGAGGTAGAACAATTATTACAACATAGTGCTAAGATTATATCGCAACTTACAAACTATACATCAGCAGTTTTAACACCTCAAATAAAGAATGACAAAATCAAACGCATTCAATTGGTACCAATTGATAAATATAATTTGATTGCTGTCATGATAACGGATACAGGTAATATTAAAAGTCCATTAGTAAATGTTCCCGATGGAGTTGAATATGACGAAGCTGAAAAATTATCTAATCTATTAAATGATAAACTTCAAGATAAGAGCATTAAAGACGTAGAAATCAATATTTTGGATAATTTAGAATTAGAGCTATATGAACTAAATAATATTATTGAAACAGTAGTTCCTAAGATCTTTAATTTTCTTGAAGGGCTTGACGATGTTGAGCTATTTTTAAGTGGCACTACCAATATATTTAATTTCCCTGAGTATAATGATATTATAAAAGCCAAAACATTTTTAACTATGCTTGAAGAAAAAGAAATTATGACAGATTTAATTTCTTCTACTAAAAATGATGGTATTAGTATATCAATAGGAAGTGAAAACTTACATCAAGAAGCTAAGGATTGTAGTTTGGTAACAGCAACTTACAAAATTGATGATAATATAATAGGAAAGTTAAGTGTAATTGGACCTACAAGAATGGATTATTCAAATGTTGTAAGTGTTGTAAAACAAGTAAGCCAATATATTAATGAATTGTTGAGAACCAGATATAAGTGATATTATGATTTACAAATCTACCCCACTTATAAGATGGGGTAGATTACTCATGTAAGTTAGAATAAATTTTGTTTTATTTTATAAAATAAAAAGGTAGGTGTATGGATATGGAGAAGGAAAAAGGAGATGTTCAAAATCAGAAATTAGAAGATGATAATTTAGATAATGAAATACATAATAATCTCCGAGATGAAGAGGTCAATGAACAGGAAGACGCTATTGAACATGATACAGAAATATATGAAAATGAATTAGATGTCGAAAATAATTCTGATGAAGAAAATGTAGAAAATAATGAATACTATGATAGATTATTAAGACTTCAAGCAGAATTTGCTAATTATAAAAAAAGAGTAGAAAGAGAAAAAGCTGATATTTATTCATATGCCAATGAAAAATTAGCTACTGATCTTTTAGATATTTTAGATAATTTAGAAAGAGCATTAGATAGCCAAGATGATAGTAATAAAGATAATGCTCTATATGAAGGCATAGAATTAGTATTAAAACAGTTGAAAGAAACACTAAAAAAACATGGTGTTGAGGAAATAGAAGCTATGGGTCAAACTTTTGATATGAATCTACACCATGCAGTTATGAGTGAAGCAGTAGATGGTGTAGAAAGCAATCAGATAACCGAGGTATTTCAAAAGGGCTATACCCTAAATGGAAGGGTTTTAAGACCCTCTATGGTAAAGGTTGCTCAATAAATATAGAATTAATATTTTAAGTAGATTTAGAGGAGGAAATATATATGGGAAAAGTAATAGGTATTGATTTAGGTACAACTAATTCATGTGTTGCAGTATTAGAAGGTGGAGAACCAGTTGTAATTCCTAATGCAGAAGGAAACAGAACAACACCATCCATAGTTGCATTTGGAAAAGATGGTGAAAGAATTGTAGGTGAGCCTGCAAAAAGACAGGCAATCACAAATCCTGATAGAACAATTATATCTATAAAGACACATATGGGAACTGATTATAAAAAGAATATTGATGGAAAAGATTATACACCACAAGATATTTCGGCTATAATTTTACAAAAATTAAAAGCCGATGCTGAAAGTTATTTAGGTCAAACTGTAACAGATGCTGTTATTACAGTACCAGCATATTTTACAGATAGCCAAAGACAAGCTACTAAAGATGCAGGTAGTATTGCAGGTTTAAATGTATTGAGAATAATTAATGAACCTACAGCAGCATCATTAGCTTATGGTTTAGATAAAATAGAAGAACAACAAAAAATATTAGTATATGACCTAGGTGGGGGTACATTTGACGTATCCATATTAGAACTAGGTGATGGAGTATTTGAAGTCTTGGCCACCAATGGTAACAATAATCTGGGTGGAGATGATTTTGACCAAGTTTTAATTGATTATATTGCGGAAGACTTCAAGAAACAAGAAGGAATTGATCTTAGACAAGATAGTATGGCATTACAACGTCTAAAAGAAGCAGCTGAAAAGGCTAAAATAGAGCTTTCAAGTACTATGACTACTAATATTAATCTACCATTTATCACAGCTACAAATACAGGCCCAAAACATTTAAACATGGATTTAACTAGAGCAAAATTTGAAGAATTAACTGCACATTTAGTAGAAAAAACATTAGAGCCTATGAAACAAGCATTGTCTGATGCAGGATTATCAGCTAGTGATGTAGATAAAGTCATATTAGTAGGAGGATCTACACGTATACCTGCTGTACAAGAGGCAGTAAAAAATATTACTGGTAAAGAGCCTCATAAGGGAATAAATCCTGATGAATGTGTTGCTTTAGGAGCATCAATTCAAGCTGGGGTATTAACAGGAGAAGTTAAAGATGTATTATTACTTGATGTTACACCTCTATCCCTAGGTATAGAAACATTAGGTGGAGTATTTACAAAATTAATTGAAAGAAATACTACCATACCTACTAAGAAAAGTCAGATTTTCTCTACAGCAACTGATAATCAACCTGCTGTAGATATACATGTACTACAAGGTGAGAGACAGATGGCAGCAGATAATATAACGTTAGGTAGATTTGAACTTTCAGGTATACCACCAGCACCAAGAGGAGTACCACAAATAGAAGTAACATTTGATATAGATGCAAATGGTATTGTAAATGTATCAGCTAAAGATTTAGGTACTGGAAAAGAGCAAAAGATAACTATAACAGCTTCCACAAAATTATCAGATGAAGAAATAGAATCAAAAATTAAAGAAGCAGAAAAATATGCAGAGGAAGATAAAAAGAGAAAAGAAAAAATAGAATTAAAAAATCAAGCGGATAGTTTAATATATCAAACAGAAAAAACTTTAAAGGAAATGGAAGATAAAATAGATAAAAAAGATGCTGATAAAGTTAAAGAGGAAGTAGAAAAACTGAAAAAAGCATTAGAAGCTGATAATACAGATGAAATCAAAAAAGGAATAGAAGATGTAACAAATGCCTTCCATGCCATCTCACAACAAATGTATCAACAAGCACAGCAAGCAGCAGAAGGCACTGGGGCGGAAACTGGGCAAAATGAAGATGAAAATATAGTTGATGCAGAATATGAAGAAATTGAAGATGATGAAGAAAAATAAACTTTATGAGGACGCTTTTAAGTGTCCTCATAATTAATAATATAAAAAACAGTTAAAGATATAATAAAATTAAATATGTAAAATTAAGTTGATTAAATAAATGAATTAAAATATAATGATAAATGGTTAATGCCTATCATGCCAAGGTAATTACTTTGAAAGGCGGTGAAAAGGTGAGTAAAAGAGATTATTATGATGTCTTAGGTGTAGATAAAAACGCCAGTCAAGAGGATATAAAAAGAGCCTATAGAAAATTAGCTATGAAATACCATCCAGATAGAAATCCAGATGATAAAAATGCTGAAGAAAAATTCAAGGAATTAAATGAAGCTTATGAAATATTAAGTGATCCTGAGAAAAAACAAATGTATGATCAATTTGGTCATGCTGGTGTAAATGGAAATGCTGGTGGATTTGGTGGACAGGGCGGATTTAGTGGCTACGGTGGTTTTGGAGGATTTGAAGACATCTTTGGAGATATATTCGATATGTTTGGTGGTGGTTTTTCATCACGACAGAGAAATGCCCCACGAAAAGGTGCTGATATAAGAAAAGATATAGAAATTACCTTTGAAGAAGCAGCTTTTGGTACAGAAAAGACAATAGAATTTTATAAAGATGAGAATTGTGATACCTGTAATGGTACTGGTGCTAAACCTGGTACATCTAAAACCACTTGTTCCAAATGTAAAGGCACTGGAGAAATACGCTTTGTAAAACGTACTCCATTGGGACAGATAATCAATTCAACAATTTGTGATAATTGTAATGGCGAAGGTGAAATTACTGATTCACCATGTTCAAATTGTAATGGTGCAGGTTTAGAAAGAAAATTAAAGAAAGTAAAAATCAAAATTCCTGCAGGTGTAGATAATGGAACTGTTTTACCATTAAGAGGTGAGGGAGAACCAGGTATCAAAGGTGGTCCACATGGTGATTTATTTGTAGTAATTAATGTATTACCTCATAAAATCTTTGAAAGAGATGGATATGATATTATTTGTGAAATGCCTATAACTTTTGTACAGGCAGCTCTAGGTGATGAGGTAGAAGTACCAACACTTGAAGGAAAAGTAAAATATAAGATTCCAGAAGGTACACAGAGTGGAACTGTATTCCGTTTAAGAAAACGAGGAATACAAAATCCTAGAGGTTTAGGTAAAGGCGATCAATATGTAAAAGTTATTGTGGAAGTTCCCCAAAATCTTAGCGAGAAAGAAAAAGAAATATTAAGACAGTTTGCTGCTGTAGCTGGCGAGGAAACTTATGAAAAAAGAAAATCATTTTTTGAAAAAGTTAAAGATGTATTTGGAGTCTAATATAATCACCCAGTTTTTAAAAGGGTGATTTTGTTAAAAATATAAATTCAAAAATATGGATAAACTAAAGATATAATTTTTAAGGATGTGATACAGTGGAATGGATTGAAATATCAATAAAAACTACTACTGAGGCGGTGGAAGCAATATCAAATATACTATATGATGCAGGTGTATCTGGAGTAGTCATTGAAGATCCAAAGGATTTTTTATTCATGGAAAAGGACGAAAACGCTTGGGATTATGTAGATGAGTCATTATTTGATTTCCAATATGAAGGTGCTATAGTCAAGTCATATTTACCAGCTACTGCAGATTTATTGGAAAAAATAGAAGAAATTAAACAAAAAATAAATACATTGCCAGAGTATGGTTTAGACATTGGAATAGCTGAGCTGACAACTAATGCAGTATATGAAGAAGATTGGAGCAATTCTTGGAAAAAATATTATAAAACTACTAAGTTAGGAAGAAATATTGTTATAAAACCAACTTGGGAAGAGTATAATGAAAAACCTGATGAAATAGTTATAGAAATGGATCCTGGAATGGCCTTTGGTACAGGTACCCATGAAACCACCATAATGTGTGTTATGGAATTAGAAAATTGTGTAGATCCAGACTCCACTGTATTTGATATAGGTTGTGGTAGTGGTATATTAGCCATTACTGCAGCAAAATTGGGTGCAAAAAAGGTCATAGCTGTAGATATAGATGAAGTAGCTGTGCAAGCAACTAAAAATAATGTGACATTAAATAATATGGAAAATAAAATAGAAATCCATAGAGGAGATTTAATGGATGTTGTAACAGAAAAAGCAGATATCATAGTAGCTAATATTATTGCAGAAATAATTGTCATATTATCAAAAGATATTAAAAATTTTTTAAAGGAGAAAGGTATATTTATAGCTTCAGGTATAATATTAGATAAAGTTGAAGAAGTTAAAGAAAGTCTAGTTTCTAATGGATTGGAAATAGTAAAAGTAGAGAAAATGGGTGAATGGGCTGCTATTGTCTCAAAGCTTAAGGATGATATAAATGAATAGATTTTTTGTTTTACCCTCTGCAATTGATTTGGAAGGAAAAGAGATAATAATTGACAATGAAGATGTAAAACATATTTCAAAGGTTTTGAGATTATCAACAGGTGATTTAGTAGAGATTTCAGATGGAGAAAAATATGAGTATATAGCTGAGATTAAAGATATATCCAAAGAAAATGTTTTACTTTCAATTGTTGATAAAAAACCCTTCTTTACGGAACCCCAAATGGAAATAAATTTATATCAATCTGTACCAAAGGGTAGTAAAATGGAATTTGTAATACAAAAGACAACGGAACTTGGAATAAACTCTATTATACCGGTTTTAACAGAACGGACAATTGTCCAGTTTAAAAATGATAAAGATAAAAAAGTAGAAAGATGGAAAAAGATTGCTGAAGAAGCATCTAAACAAAGTAAAAGAGGTATTATTCCACAAATTATTAACCCCATGTCATTTGA
>JAAYNB010000027.1 GCA_012521085.1 Clostridiales bacterium
AAAAATAAATATTTTTATAAAACTTCACTTTTAATATTCATATATTAATTTGAATTTAATAAAATACTAGATATAATTAAATATAACCTTCCAATAATACTTGGGAACAAAATTGTAAAAGCCAATGGGGGACGGATACATGATAGATAAGGTTAGGGATATAATAAAGAAATATGGATTAATAGATAAAGGGGATAGGATTGTGGTAGCAGTTTCAGGAGGAGCAGATTCCATTTGTCTATTACATATTTTATATGTATTAAAAGAAGAATTTGATTTACAGTTATATGCTGCCCATTTAAATCACAATTTTAGGGGTATTGAGGCACAAATGGATGCACAATATGTGGCAAATTTTTGTGAAGAGTTGGACATAATATGTTTTATAAAGAGTGTAAATGCTCCTAAATATGCTAGAGAGCATGGATTATCTGATGAAGAGGCAGGTAGGATTTTACGTTATGAGTTTTTTGAGGAAATACTTGATAAAGTGGGAGCAAATAAAGTAGCAATAGCACATAATCAAAATGATCAAGCTGAGACAGTACTAATGCGTCTAATGAGGGGAACTGGCATCCAAGGTTTAACAGCTATTCACCATGAGAGAGGATATATTATTAGACCATTATTAGATATAAGCCGTAAGGCAATTGAGGATTATTGTTTTATTAATAAATTATCTCCACGTATAGACAAAACTAATCTAGAGCCAATATATCATCGTAATAAAATACGTTTGGAACTAATACCATATATTGAAAAAGAATATAATCCTAATATAGTAGAAAACTTGGCTAGAACTGCTGATATTTTAAGAAAAGATAGTGATTTTATTGAAGAATATGCTAGAGATAAATATAGAGAATTAAAGATAGACAATGATAGAGATTATATAGCATTGGATATAAATGATGTAAACAAACTACATCCAGCATTACAGTCAAGAATTTTTAGACTAGCAGCAGAAGATTTAGTTGGCAAAAGAGAGGTTTTAGAATATAAACATATACAAAGTACTACCGAATTAATGGAAAGGGGAGAAACAGGAAAGAAAATACTATTGCCCATGGGCATCATAGTCAGAATCAGTTATGACAGGATTATCTTTACAACTAGGGAAGATGAAGAGGATGAAAAGATCTTTTATTATAAATTACCTTCGGATGGAAGTATTTATATTGAAGATATAGATGCTACTATTAATATAAAAATTAGGGATAGAAGTGAAATAAAGGGTATTAGTAGGGATAAATATATTAAATCCTTTGACTATGACAAAATAGAAAGTGATTTAAACATCAGAAATCGTAGGGAAGGAGATAGGTTCTGGCCTCTGGGTTTAACAGGTACTAAAAAGTTAAAGGATTTTTTTATTGATTATAAAATTGATAGAGAAGAACGCAATAGAATTCCTTTGATTTGTGATGGAGATGAAATTATGTGGGTAATTGGATATAGAATTAGTGAAAAATATAAAATAACTGATGATACAAAAAAGATTTTAGTATTAGAATATAAAAAAGATTTTGATAAAAAATAATTTCTTGTTAATCATATTATCTTGCATTTGTTTTAGTTGTTTTTAAATAAAGAATATGGTAAAATACTTTAATGTAATGAAAAAAGAGAGTGTTGGAAGGAGGAGAAGTTTTGGGAAAGTTTTTCCGAGGAGCTAGTTTTTATATATTGATTTTTATTATTCTATTGGTTCTAGTACATCAGTTTGCTAGTGATCCTCAGCAAATTGTTGATATAGAGTTCTCTACTTTGTATAAGGAGCTTGTAAATGGAAATGTTGAAGAAATCAATATTATCAATAGATCAGTAGAAGGTATTTTGACAAAAGATGATGAAAATATATATTTCAAATCCTATATTCCCACTATGTTTAGTGCAGAAAGATTTACAGCTATAGTGGAGGAACAGATGGCAAAACAAGCTGATTTCAAATTAATAGGTACACCACCGCCTAGCACACCATGGTTTATTGATTTACTACCATCAATATTTATGATTTTAATATTCATTGTATTTTGGTTTGTATTTATGCAACAATCCCAGGGAGGCGGCAATCGTGTCATGTCCTTTGGTAAGAGTAGAGCAAAACTCCATAAGGGCGAAAATAAAAATAGGATAACATTTGATGATGTGGCAGGATTGGATGAAGAAAAGGCTGAATTAGAAGAAATAGTTGATTTCCTTAAAAATCCTAGAAAATATATAGAACTGGGAGCTAGAATTCCAAAGGGAATATTAATGGTTGGACCACCGGGAACAGGTAAGACCTATTTGACTAAAGCAGTGGCAGGTGAAGCAGGTGTTCCTTTTTTTAGTATAAGTGGTTCTGACTTTGTAGAAATGTTTGTAGGTGTAGGTGCATCTAGAGTACGTGATTTGTTTGAACAGGCAAAGAAAAATGCTCCATGCATTATATTTATAGATGAGATTGATGCAGTTGGTAGACGAAGAGGTGCTGGTTTAGGTGGAGGACATGATGAAAGGGAGCAGACATTAAACCAGTTACTAGTTGAAATGGATGGTTTTGGTTCCAATGAAGGTATTATCATTGTAGCTGCCACCAATAGACCTGATATATTAGACCCAGCTTTATTAAGACCTGGACGTTTTGATAGACAGGTTATGGTAGGGGTACCTGATATCAAAGGTAGAGAAGCCATATTAAAAGTTCATTCAAAAGGAAAACCACTGGCCAAGGATGTGGATATTAAGGTATTAGCTAGAAGAACTCCAGGTTTTACTCCTGCAGATATTGAAAACTTAATGAATGAAGCTGCTTTATTGACAGCTAGACAAAATGAAAAAGAAATTAGAATGGCAACTATTGAAGAAGCAATAACTAAAGTAATTGCTGGTGTAGAAAAAAGAAGTCGTGTTATTAGTGAAAAAGAAAGAAAACTTACAGCATATCATGAGGCAGGTCATGCTATTGTTGCCACATTAATACCAGATTCTGATCCAGTTCACCAAATAACAATTATTCCTAGAGGTAGAGCAGGTGGATTTACAATGATTCTACCAGAGGAAGATAAATATTATGCTACAAAAACTGAAATGGAAAACCATATAGTACATTTATTAGGTGGCCGAGTAGCTGAAAAACTTGTCCTAGGAGATATTAGTACAGGTGCTCAAAATGATATCCAAAGAGTTAGTGATATAGCCAGATCAATGGTTACTAAATATGGTATGAGTGATAAAATTGGTCCTATAGCTCTTGGTAATGGAGATGAAGAAGTATTCCTAGGTAGGGATATTGCAACAAGACCAGGATTATCTGAAAAAGTAGCTGCAGAAGTAGATACTGAAGTGAGAAATATAATTGAAAAAGGATATGAAAGAGCAACTAAATTAATAAGTGACAATATTGATAAACTTCATGCAGTGGCAAAAGCTTTATTAAAATTAGAAACATTAGATGCTGATCAATATATGAGAATATTTAATGGTGAAATAACTATTAATGCTGAAGATGACCCAGATGATATTTTAGCTAAACTTAAAGAGCTTAAAGATAAAGATGAAGCTGAAAAGAAAGCTAAGAGAAAAGCTGAACTTCAAAAATCAGAAGAAGAAAAAGCTGGAAAAGAAATGGGTATAAAAGAAGATCAGGTTGAAGAAGAAGTAAAAATAGATGATTTAGATACTAAAAAAATAAATGATGATTTAAATATTGAAGATTAGTAATTAAAATTTATAAAAGGGTTCTGAACAAAAAATTCAGTGCCCTTTTTTTAATGAAAAAATTAATATATTCATGGTAAAAATATAATATAATGATTATAATATAAAATTCATAATGGAATTCATATACATGTTGGGAGGATAAAAATTGAGTAAGCTGGATCCTAATGATATAAAAAAATATTTAAAAACAAAAGACATAGGCTCAGAAATAGTATATTTTGAAACCTTAGATTCTACAAATAATTATGCTAAAGAAATTGCTAAAAAATCTCCTCATGGACTGGTTATAATTGCTAATGAGCAGACTGGTGGTAGAGGACGGTTAGGAAGAAGTTGGTTTACATCTAAGGGCAAAAATATTTCAATGACTATTATACTAAAACCAGATATACATCCTACAGAAGCTATGAAAATGACACAAATTGCCATAGCAGCCATGGTAGTAGCTGTAAGAGAACTAACAGGTTTACATACATTAGTTAAATGGCCCAATGACTTGTTGATAGAAAATAAAAAAATTGCTGGTATTTTGACTGAAATGGTGGCTAATGCAAATAAAATAGATTATTTAATTATAGGTATGGGTATTAATGTGAACACTAAAATTTTTCCAAAGGAAATAGAGGATATGGCTAGTTCTCTAGCATTATTTAAAGGTGCAGATATTGATAGACAAAAACTAATTATTAAGATATTAGAAGAATTTGAGAAACTATATCTAGACTATATAAAAAAAGGTGATTTAGACAAAAGTCTAGATATAGTAAGGAAATACTCAGCAATTTTGGACAAGGATATTTATATTATAAAAGGTCAAGATAGATATAAAGCTAGGGCGGTTGATATAGATCATAGTGGGGTATTAAAGGTAAAACATATAGATGGCAGAGAAGAACTTCTACATTCAGGTGAGGTTTCCATACGTGGAAAGGCTACATATATCTAGAACATAATAAAAAACTATTGAATAATATAAATAAAATTGTTACAATGGTACAGGCTAATAGCTAATATCTTTATAAGAATTAGACTATTTATAAGCTGTTTTTAAAAAATGTAAATATTAAATTTGTCCGGCATCGTTTACGAGCTGGAACGGAGGTGCTTTTTATGTCAATTTATAACAATGAGTACAAGAAAAGTG
>JAAYNB010000273.1 GCA_012521085.1 Clostridiales bacterium
ACAGTTACTGCTGATATAGTAATAATTGCCTCCCATTATCCCTTCTATAATAAAAAGGCTATGTATTATTCTAGAATCTATGTGGAGAGGAGTTATGCCATTGCCATTAAAGCTAAAGAAAAGTTTCCTGGAGGCTTATATATCAATACAGATATACCTACCCGCTCCCTAAGATCCTTACCTACAGAGGATGGAGAACTTATCTTAGTCGTTGGTGAAAATCATAAAACAGGTCAGGGAGAGGATATGAATAATCATTATAAGGCCCTATTAAATTTTGCAGAAGAAGTATTTTCTGTTGAAAATGTCCCCTATAGATGGTCTACTCAAGACTGTATGACAATGGACAAAATTCCATATATAGGTCAATATGCTTCTGATACTCCTAATTTATATATAGCTACAGGATTTCAAAAATGGGGAATGACTACTAGTATGGCTTCTTCTATCATTCTAAAGGATTTAATTGTTACAGGTGAAAGTCCTTGGGCAGATGTATTTAACCCATCTCGTAAAAATATATCTGGATCTGCTAAGGAATTTATAGCCCAAAATGTAAATGTAGCTGGCCAGTTACTTGGTGGTAAAATTTCCAAAGAGCCTGAAAAAATAGTTATAGAATCTGGTGAAGGAAAAATTTTAAATATAGATGGTGAAAAAACTGGTGCCTATAGAGATGAAGAAGGAGAATTATATTTTGTAAATACCACCTGTACCCATATGGGTTGTGAACTCAATTGGAACTCTGCTGAAAGATCCTGGGATTGCCCCTGTCATGGATCTAGATTTACATATAGAGGCCATATAATCCAAGGGCCTGCGGTTAAACCCTTGACTTTTGATAGGGATGTAAATACAATTAAAAAATTGTTAAATGAAGATTTTTAATATATTCTAAAAAAATCCTCCCTGTTAAGATATTTCATTTCATCTTAACAGGGAGGATTTTAATATTTTAGAGAATATCAATTAGTTCACTTGGATGATCAATTATATGATCTGCCTTTAATAGATCATCTCTCTTTCTAAAGCCCCATGTAACACCAACAGATTTTATATTTGCATTTTTTGCAGTTTGAACATCCGTTCCACTATCTCCCACATAAATACAAGCTTCTGGATTTACTTTTAATTCTTCAATTATTTTATAAACTCCTGCTGGATCAGGTTTTTTAGGTAAATCTTCTCTATCCCCTATGGTACAAGATACTTCCCATTTATCAAAAAGTTTGTCAACAATTCTTTTAGCCAAGTGATCTGCTTTATTTGTATTTATTGCTATTTTTATTCCCTTATTCATAAGATAGTCTAAAACTTCAGGAATTTCATCATATAATTTTAATCCATAATCCCAATTTTCTCCATAGGTCTTTAACATTTCTTTACAATATTTGTCTATTTCTTCTTCAGTTCTATTTTTCTCAGGTAGGGCTTTAGTTACCAATGCTCTTGTTCCTCCACCTATAAATCCCTTATATGCTTCTTCATCATGTGTAGGGAAATTGGCTTTTTCTAAGACTAAATTCATGGAATACATAATTCCATCAACTGATTTTACAGTTGTACCATCCATGTCAAATATTACTAGCTCTGTTGCCATATCCTATTACTTCCCTTCTACCAATTCCAATACTGCATTAGCAATATCTTCTGCTGTCAATCCATATTTTTTCAATAATTCATCTGGTTTGCCTGATTCGCCAAAGGTGTCTTTTGTTCCTATTCTCTTTACTGGTACTGGAT
>JAAYNB010000028.1 GCA_012521085.1 Clostridiales bacterium
ACCTTATTTCTATAATTAATAAGGCCTTTAATATTTCTATGGGCTTGGGGAATTTTAGTAACAGGTAGAGCATTTAGTATAGAATCTACTTTAGCCACATTTACAGCAAATATACTATCCCCCACTTTAAATACAACAATCTCCAATTCATTAATTCCACTTTCTAATAAAATATTACTAGTCATCTTATAAATCACCGCCAAAGTTTATTTTTTTAAAGCTCCTATTTGAATTTAATTAATATGTAAACAGGTAATTATTTATAAAATAATAATATAAATACCCTATGTTCATCTTTAATAACAAATATATATTCTATTAAATAATTATAGGATACCATATTATGCAGGTTTTAACAATGATTTGTATAAGTTTAAAGGACATTACCCTTGACAGATGGGATATATTATTATATTCTAATAAGTGATAACAATTTAATAAGACCTCACTTTCTTATAGGTGGGGTAGAGGCGCGGTATTTAATAGTCTTTAGTGGAGTTTGAGAAGCGATGAAGCTATTGAGAAGGAAATATCGCCGAAGTGAATAATATTCTCGATATTATTTGCTGGCTCTACAGTTAATAGCTGTATGGCTGTCTTAATAAACTGCCCGGTTTATTAAGGAGTACTATCTCACAAGGGTAAGATGAGGGACAAGGAGTAATTGTAAAATTATGACCTGAGTTCATCTCAGGTCTTTTTTGATATAAAAAATTATATAGGAGGAATATTATGAGAAAAAAAATATTATTAATTATGGCTATATCTTTAATAGCAATTATGTTATTGACAGCATGCGGTTCTGATCAAGGAGCTTCCACTGATGGAAGTGGTAAAGAATTACTTAGAGTAGGTTTAGAAGCGGATTACCCACCATTTAACTGGACACAAATTGATGATTCCAATGGTGCAGTGAGAATTGAAGGTAATCCTGAATTTGCAGGTGGATATGATGTGGAAATAGCTAAGAGAATTGCAGAAGGTTTAGGTAGGGAATTAGTTGTTGTTAAAACAGAATGGGATGGTTTGGTACCAGCACTTACTTCAGATAAGATTGATGTAATTATTGCAGGTATGTCACCAACAGAAGATAGAAAAGAGACCATTGATTTTTCAGATAACTACTACAAATCCGATTTAGTTATGGTAGTAAGAAAAGATGGAGAATATACAAATGCAAGTTCCATTCATGATTTTGCTGGAGCCAAAATTACAGCACAACTAAATACATTCCATTACACTGTTATTGACCAAATCAATGGAGTGGATAAACAGACAGCAATGGATAGTTTTACAGTTATGAGAGTAGCTTTAGAGTCAGGTATGATAGATGGATATGTTTCAGAACGTCCTGAAGCCATCAGTGCCACTGCAGCTAATGATAATTTTGCCATGGTAGAATTTACTGATGGGTTTGTAACATCTGATGATGATACAGCCATTGCAGTTGGAGTTAAAAAAGGCAGCGATTTGACAGAAAAGATAAATGAAATATTAGCAACAATTTCAGAAGAAGAACGTCAAGCAATTATGGACGAAGCTATTAAAAATCAACCGGCAGCAGAATAAATAATATAAAACCGGCAGCAATAATTTGCATCCGGTTTTATCATATTGAGGAGGAAAAATATGAGTTTAGAATGGTTAATAAGAATAGCAACTAATTATTGGCCAATGTTTCTAAGAGGGGCATGGATCACCCTACTTATTTCAATAGTAGGTACAGTGGTAGGATTTATTATAGGACTTTGTGTAGGAGTAATAAAGACCATACCACTACCTGAAAAGGGTAGTAAAAGGATATTCTTAAAAACAATAAATGGTCTGCTTTCAGCCTATATAGAATTTTTCCGTGGAACACCTATGATTGTACAATCCATGGTATTCTATTATGGAACTGCCTTAGTATTTGATATACACATAGACAGACTTTTGGCAGCTATGATCATAGTATCAGTAAATACAGGAGCATATATGTCAGAAATAGTTCGTGGTGGTATAAGCTCCATTGACAAAGGTCAATTTGAGGCAGCCCATGCAATTGGTATGAATCATGTACAAACTATGACAAATGTTGTACTACCTCAAGTGGTTAGAAATATATTACCAGCAACAGGTAATGAATTTGTAATCAACATAAAAGATACTTCAGTATTGAATGTAATTTCAGTAACAGAATTATATTTCCAAACAAAGACCATTGCAGGAAATAACTTTAGATATACAGAAGCATTCTTTATAACTAGTATTATCTATTTTGTAATGACTTTTACTGTTACAAGGATTTTGCGTGCCTTTGAAAGAAAATTAGATGGACCAGAAAACTATAATATGCTAGGCAATCAAATGCAAGTAGCCATACCTAAGAAATTAGATTAGAGGGGAGGGAGAGGATATAGATGAGTAAGGAAAGAGTAATAGAAATTCAACATCTGAGTAAATCCTTTGGAAATAATGAAGTACTAAAAGATATTAATTTTTCTGTTAATAAAGGTGAAGTTGTGTGTATCATAGGTTCATCAGGATCAGGAAAATCCACATTACTTAGATGTATAAATATGTTAGAAAAACCTGATGGTGGTAAAATAATATATAAAGGTAAAAATATTTTGCAAGAGGGTCATGATATATATAAATATCGTGCTAAATTAGGCATGGTATTCCAACAATTTAATCTTTTTAAAAATCATAATGCCCTTAGCAATTGTGTAGTAGGTCAGGTTAAAGTATTAGGTCGAAGTGAAGAGGAAGCAAAAGAAGTAGCTATGAAATATTTAAAGGTTGTAGGCATGGAAAATTACATCCATGCAAAACCTAGACAATTATCTGGAGGACAACAACAGAGAATAGCCATAGCCAGAGCACTTTCCATGGAGCCAGATGTTATGTTATTTGACGAGCCAACCTCTGCCCTTGACCCTGAAATGGTAGGAGAAGTTTTAAAAGTAATGAAAGAATTAGCCAATACAGGTCTTACCATGTTAATAGTTACCCATGAAATGGGATTTGCAAGAGAAGTAGCAGATCGTGTAGTATTTATGGATAAGGGTGTAATTGCAGAAGAAGGAACACCGGAAGAAATCTTCAATAATCCAAAAGAAGAACGTACAAAAGAATTCTTAAAACGTATATTAAACGAAGATTTGGATTAATAGATATTTTTATTTATAAATTAATAATAATAATAATATATTTATAGAATATCTAAAAAAACTAAATAAATAAGTATATATATCTCATAGTAAACTTATGATATACTATTTTAAAAGAGGAATTAATAATTCCTCTTTTTTCGTTGATAAATAATAATGTATTATATTATAAAGATATTCCATTAAAAAATACATAGAGATAATAAAGTATTTATTATGTTAATATTAAAAAGCTTTTGGAAGGAGTAAAAATAGGATGGATTTAACACATTTGAATGATATGCAGCTAAAGGCTGTTAAACATACAGAAGGACCATTATTAGTACTGGCAGGGGCAGGTTCTGGGAAGACTAGGGTACTGACACATCGAATTTCTTATCTAGTTAAAGAAAAAGGTATTTATCCATATAATATATTGGCCATAACCTTTACAAATAAAGCAGCTAGGGAGATGAAGGAAAGACTGGAAGATTTAATGGGGGAAGATGCAAAAGATTTATGGGTCAGCACATTTCACTCCTCTTGTGCAAGAATACTCAGAATGGATATAGATAAAATAGGCTATGAAAAAAACTTTGTAATCTATGATACTTCAGATCAACAGACTGTTATGAAGGAATGTATAGAAAAATTAAATTTAAATGATAGAGATTTCAATCCAAGGCTTGTCCTATCTGTCATTGGTAGAGCAAAGGATGAATTGATAGGACCAAAAGAGTTTATAAAAAAACAAGAAGATGATTATAGAAGTAAAAAAATAGGAGAGCTCTATGAGCTTTATCAAAAGACTCTAAAAAATAATAATGCCTTAGATTTTGATGATTTGATAATGAAAACAGTGGAGCTTTTTGAACAAAATCCTACAGTTCTACATTATTATCAAAATAAATTTAAATATATATTAGTAGATGAATTTCAAGATACTAATATGGCCCAGTATACATTGGTGAGTATGTTGGCCCATGAACATGAAAATCTATGTGTAGTTGGAGATGATGACCAATCTATTTATAGCTGGAGAGGTGCAGATATTCAAAACATTCTAGGTTTTGAAAAAGATTTTCCAAATGCCACAGCCATTAAATTAGAGAGAAATTATCGTTCTACCCAAAATATTTTGGAAGCGGCTAATAAAGTAGTAGGTAATAATGAAAAAAGAAAAGAGAAGAAACTATGGACTAATAATGACATGGGAGATATTATTCAATACTATAGAGCAGATAATGAATATGATGAAGCCTCATATATAGCAGCTAGTATAAAAAAATCCATAGCTGAAGAAAATAGAAAATATGCAGATTTTGCAGTACTATATCGTACCAATGCCCAGTCCAGGGTATTGGAAGAAGAATTTATGAAGAGTGGAATTCCATATAAAATTGTGGCAGGGACCAGATTCTATGATAGAAAGGAAATTAAAGATATCATAGCATATTTAATTACCATAGAAAATCCTGTAGATGATTTAAGTGTAAAGAGGATTATCAATACTCCTAAAAGGGGAATTGGTGCTAAGACCATAGAGAAGATAGAAGAATATGCAGAAAATATGAATTCAAGTTTTTTTGAAGGATTATTAGATATAAAAAAAGTTCCAGGCATATCCGCAAGGGCAGCAAATCAAATCCAAAGTTTTACTGATTTAATGATGGATTTAAGGGAAAATAGAATGGAAATGACTCTGACAGAAATAGTAGAAACAATTTACGATGAAACAGGGTATTTTAAATCTTTAGAAGATGAAAATACTGTAGAAGCTAATAGTAGAATAGAAAACTTAAGAGAGTTTATATCACTGACAAAGGATTTTGATAAAAACTCTGAAATTAAAACCCTAGAAGAATTTTTAGCTAGAACATCTTTAGAAAGTTCTCTAGACCAATTGGAAGAAGACAATGCAGTGCTGTTGATGACATTACACAGTGCCAAAGGTTTAGAGTTTCCAGTAGTATTTATGCCAGGAATGGAAGAGGGTATATTTCCATCATATATGTCTATACAAGAAAATAATGAAGAAGAGGAAAGAAGACTTTGTTATGTAGGAATTACTAGGGCTAGAGAAAAACTATATATGAGCCATGCTACAATGCGAACCCTCTATGGTAGAACTTCCTGTAATTCAGTATCTAGGTTTTTGGAAGAAATTCCAGATAATTTAATTACTAGGGAAGCATATGAAAAAAAGAAAAAGACAGTAAGAAATACAGCTACTTCTCCTCTTTTTACTGGTAGAGGAATGAGTGGATTTAATACTACTCCTAAAATCAGTAGTTCAGAGGAGTATAAACCAGGTAATAAAGTAAAACATCCTAAATTTGGTATAGGTACTATAGTGGCAGTGGAGAAAGATATATTGTCTATAGCTTTTCCAAATGGTGGGATAAAGAAAATTTCATCCGCATTTGTTAAATTAGAGAAAGTATAAATAAAGAGGATTTAATTAAAAATCCTAAAATTAGAATGGGAGGAAATTTATATTAAATGGCTAATTTAGATAGAATGAAAGATTTAGTAAAAAATTTAAATAAATACAGTTATAATTACTATGTATTAGATAATCCTGTTATAAGTGATAGGGAATATGATGAATTATATGATGAATTGGTGAATCTGGAAAAGGAAACTGGAGTTGTACTGCCAGATTCGCCTACATTGAGAATAGGTGGAGAACCCTTAGAAAGTTTTAATACATATAGGCATTTATCTCCTCTATGGAGTTTGGATAAGGCCAAGACAGAAGGAGAATTATTGGCATGGGAGACAAGGATTAAAAGAATATTAGGGGATGAAGGACAGAATATAGAATATGTTTTAGAATATAAATTTGATGGTCTTACCATAAATTTAACTTATAATAATGGATTTTTAATACAAGCTGCCACCAGGGGAAATGGTGAAATTGGAGAGGCAATTTTAGAACAGGTAAAAACAATTAAATCCATACCGCTATCCATTGATTACAAAGGATTAATTGAAGTACAGGGAGAAGGGTTAATGGCATTATCAGTGTTGGAAAAATACAATGAAACAGCCACAGAGCCTTTGAAAAATGCACGAAATGCAGCAGCTGGTGCTTTGAGAAATCTGGACCCTAAAATTACTGCCAGTAGAAAATTAGATGCATTTTGTTTTAATATTGGATATTATGAAAATCTTAGTTTCAATACTCATATGGAAATGATGGAGTTTTTGAAGGAAAATAAATTTCCCCTTAGCAATTATATAAAAGTACTTAAGAGTATGGAGGAAGTCATAGCAGAAATTCAGGTTTTAGAGGAAGAAGTAAAAAAATTAGATTTCTTAACGGATGGTTTAGTTATTAAAGTAAATGACTTAAATTTAAGAGAGAAATTAGGATATACCCAGAGATTTCCTAGATGGGCCATAGCATATAAATTTGAGGCAGAAGAAATAACTACAGAGCTTAAAGAAGTTATATGGCAGGTGGGCAGGACAGGTAAACTTACACCATCAGCTGTATTACAGCCAGTAGATATAGGAGGAGCTACAATTAGTAGGGCCACATTAAATAATTGGGATGATATTCAAAGAAAGAAAGTAAAAATAGGTTCTAGAGTTTGGATTAGAAGGTCCAATGATGTAATACCTGAGATATTAGGTGCTGTGGATGATGATTCAAGTATTGGAGAGGAAATTAAAAAACCAGAATATTGTCCAGCCTGTAATAGTGAATTAGTAGAAGTAGGTGCCCATATATTCTGTACCAATTCTCTATCCTGTAAACCTCAATTAGTTGCCCATATGGTCCATTATGCCAGTAGGGATGCCATGAATATTGAAGGATTTAGTGAAAAAACAGCAGCTCAATTATACGAAGCTCTAGAAATTAGAGATATTGCAGATTTATATGAAATAAAATATGAAGATTTAATTAATCTGGAGAGATTTGGAGATAAAAAGGCAAGGAATTTATTAAAAGCTATTGAAGACAGCAAAAATGCCAGTTTAGAATCTTTTATTTATGCATTGGGAATTCCCAATGTGGGCAAAAAAACTGCCATGGATTTGGCAAATCATTATAAATCTCTAGACAAAATAATGAATGCCACATATGATGAATTAATAAATTTACCTGATATAGGAGATATTGTAGCAAATAGCATTATAAATTTCTTTAAAGATGAGACCATATTACAGAGTATAGAAAGATTATTAAATGAGGGTGTAAATCCACAATATGAAATTAGAAATATAAAAGAAAGTCCTTTTACTGATAAGACCATAGTGGTAACAGGTACACTTGAAAACTATAGTCGAAAAGAAATAAAAGATTTATTAGAAAAACTGGGGGCAAAGGTTAGTAGTAGTGTCAGTAGAAAAACTGATTATGTAATAGCAGGAGAATCGGCAGGATCCAAGTTAAAAAAAGCAGAGGAAATAATAGAATCTGGAGTAGAGACTAATCTAAAAATTTTAAGTGAGGAAGAGTTTATAAATATGCTTAAATAAGGAGGTGAATGTTATGAGAGATACCAATGATATAATAGTTACCACAGTAGATTTAAAGAAAGATTATGATGTAATTGGCCCTGTATATTTTCAGGTTTCAAACAAAGGACTATTTTCCAGTACATTGAGTAAATTAGTAAAAAAATATAGTGCTGAAATAGCTAATAGAAAAAGAGAAGGAATTATGTCAGGTGATAGAGCCGATTGGGGATTTTTATATGGCGAATGGAGTGTGGGACAGAGTGATTTTGAAAAGGCTTTCTTTGTAGCAGTGGAAGAAATGAAAGTAAGGGCTAAAATGTTAGGTGCAGATGCTGTAATTGGAATGAGGCAGGATGTGGACCTAGACACCAATGGATTTCAATATTTTTATTTACAAATGTATGGAACAGCAGTAAAATTCAAAAGATAGAAGGTGGATTAAATAATGTATTATAAAAAAATAATACATATTTTCACAGGTATATTTTTATCTGCCTTATTATTATTCACTTCACTAGAAATTGTCAGTTTCAATATAAATCATTATATGAATCAATATAAAAATCTTGAAATCAGTAGAAATACTGGTATAGATTTAATAAATTTAAAATATATTACAGAAGAATTATTATTATATTTAAAAGATGATAGAAATGATTTAATTATTTTTGCAGAAATTGATGGAAGTAATAGGGAAGTCTTTGGAGAAAGAGAAAAAGAGCATATGGTAGATGTAAAGGATTTATTTATTAAGGGTAGATATATTAGAAATATAAGTTTAATTATATTTCCCATAATGCTCTGGATGATTAAAGATAAAAAAGGTAGAATTAATCTAGCCAGTATATTTATATATACTTGTATTATAAATATTATATTGATTACAATACTATTTTTACTAATGTATACCAATTTCAATAAATATTTTAATTATTTTCATTATATTTTCTTTGATAATGATCTGTGGATATTAAATCCAGATACTGATATAATGATAAATATTTTTCCAGAGACTTTTTTCTATAATACTGCAATAAAAATAAGTTTTATTTATATAAGTAGCTTAATTATTTTAGCCATTATGGGATTTATATATAAGAGGAAAACCGTTTAAAAAACGGTTTTCCTCTTATTCTTCTTTTTTCTCTTTTTCTTTCTCAGATGTTAATTTATTTAAAAATGATAGAAAAATTTTTTCATGTTCACTTTCAACTTTAGCTATATTACCAAAGAATTTAGCAATTTCATCAAAACCTTCTTCAGCTGCAACACGTTCAAAATCCTTGTACATGGTATGGCCTTCATAACTTTCATTTTGGGCAGCAATTTGTAAATTAGTAATACTATCACCTATACCATTTAAAAATTTTAACATTATTTTGGCATGGTTTTTCTCTTGTTCAGCTAATACATCAAATATAGTAGCCAAATCTTCATGGCCCTCTTTTCTAGCTACTTCTGCAAAATAGTTATATCTATTTCTCGTTTGACTTTCACCGGAAAAGGCAGCCCATAGGTTAGATTCAGTTTGTGTACCTTTTAATGCCATAATACCCCTCCTGTAAAAAAATTATCTGATTGACTTTATATTAACATATATCTTATTAAAAAAAAATATATTAAATATTTTAATAGGGAATATACTTGTCATAAAGGCAAAAATATGATAATATCTTATAAGAGACAATGATATTCATTATCGATTATAGGGGGGGTAATTAATATGTGCTTATATAATTTGGGGAAAAATAAAAAATGTAAAATTGAAAAAATACCATCAAACCATCTTTTAAAATCATTAGGTGTTAGAGAAGGATTGACGGTTTCTATAATGTCAAAACAGCCTTTGGGAGGACCAGTTATTATTCAAATGGGCAAGAGAAGTTTGGCTATTGCAAAGGATGTTGCAGAAAAAATACATATAGAGGAGGTTTCATAATTGGGATGTCATGCTGCAGATGGGGCAGAAGTACAAATTCAAGATGATGAGTTAAAAATTCTTTTAATAGGAAATCCCAATGTAGGAAAGAGTGTAATATTTTCAAAACTAACAGGTATGGATGTTATGACAGCTAATTATACTGGTACTACAGTAACCTATACCATGGGTAATGTACAATTTATAAGGAGAAAAGGTGTCGTTATAGACGTACCTGGAACATATTCATTGGAAGCTACATCACCAGCAGAAAAAGTAGCGGTGGATTTTTTAAATAATGCTACTCCCGACGATGTAATTATATGTGTGTTAGATGCTACAAACTTAGAACGAAATTTAAATCTTGCTCTTCAGGTTAAAGAATATGGTTTACCAACTATTTTTGCTCTAAACTTAATTGATGTGGCAGAGACACAAGGTATAATAATTGATGTAGAGAAATTAGAAGAAGAATTAGGAGCACCAGTTATACCAACTGTGGCTATTAGAAATATAGGTTTAAGGGAATTATTATTTAAATCTTGGGAAATAGTTGAAAAACATGATAAAAAACCAATAGAAAAATTAAATGAAAAAGAACGTTGGGATGAAGTAAGGAGAATAACAAATATTGTTCAGATAACTGAAGATAGAGAAGCCACATTTTTAGAAAAATTAGGTGACATGACATTAAAACCATGGCCTGGATTACCTATAGCTGCCTTTGTATTACTTATATCTTTAGGTGTTGTGGTGGGCCTTGGCAAAGGTTTAAGGGCATTAGTATTTTTACCCATAGTAAATAATATAGTTGTACCTTTTATGACTAAAATAGTGTCTTTATTTGTCACTGAGGGCATTTTATTTAATGTATTAGTAGGAGAATATGGAGTTTTAGTAAAGGGAATTGAATGGCCTTTTGCTTTAATTTTGCCATATGTATTTTTATTTTATATAGTACTGTCATTTTTAGAAGACAGTGGTTATCTACCTAGACTAGGTGTTTTGGTAGATGGAGTATTGAGCAAATTAGGTATACATGGGGGTAATATTGTACCTCTAATTATGGGTTATGGTTGTGCTATACCAGCTATCCTAGGCACAAAAGCATCAACAAGTTATAAAGAAAGGATAATGGTATCTGTGCTAGTATCCGTGGCAGTTCCTTGTGCAGCACAAACAGGGGCCTTTATTTCTCTTTTAGGTGATCACTCAATACTATTACTTGTGTCAGTTTATATATTATCTTTTATAGCATTGGCAGCAAGTGGTATTATATTAAATAAAATAGTGGATGGAACACCTGAGCCAATGCTTTTAGAAATACCCAATTTACTTATGCCAGATATACAATCCCTATTAAAAAAAATCTGGTTCAGAACAAAGGGTTTCATGGTTGAGGCAGAAGTACCCATGTTATTAGGTGTAGGTTTTGCTGCCTTAGTTGCAGAAACAGGTATATTAAATTCTATTAGCCATATTGTTGAACCATTAGTTACTAATTGGTTAGGCCTACCAAAGGAGGCCACTCTGGGCTTACTACTAGGAATAATTCGTAGAGAATTAGCCGTATTACCCTTGTTAGAAATGAATTTATCAACACTACAACTATTTGTAGGGGCAGTAGTAGCACTATTCTACATTCCGTGTCTTTCAGTTGTAGGTGTTCTAATAAAGGAATTTGGTTTAAAATTTGCCATAACAATTAGTGCCATTACAGTTTTTATAGCCTTTTTATTTGGAGGCATATTTAACCATATAGGTAACTTTTTACTCCTATTATAAGTAAATTTTATCATATCATATTTTTATCATATAAAATCTGGGGGGTTATATATATCATTACCCCCTAATTTTCTATTTAAACATTATATTTAATAATTATTATTAATTAACAATGTTTTTTATTGCCATATAGGGGGGAGCAATATGGAGTCAGTTGCAAGATTAACTAAAGGATTGGAAAGAGTATTATCTAGAGTACCTATTAGTAATGTATTTTTTTCTTATTATTATAAAGATATAGTAGATGAAGAAATAGAAATAGCTAAAATAACTAATAAAGACAGGGTTTTGTGTATTGGAGGAGGTCCAATTCCAGCTACAGCTTTAAGGATAGCCAAAATGACAGGTGCATATGTGGATGTGGTAGATATAGATCCCATGGCCATTGAATATTCTAAGAGATTTGTTAAGAAAATCAAAATGGATGATGCAATAAATATATTTAAGGGAAATGGAGAAAAAATAGATCCTAATAATTATACTGTTATTCATATAGCAAGACAGGCACAACCTCATGTAGAAATTCTAAAAAATATTTTGCATAGATCTTCAGTTGGTACTAAGATATTACTGAGAAGTAGTAAGCAGTGTTTTCAAGATATTTTTGATGCCATATATGAGACTTTTGCAAATGGAAGTTGTCATTGTATACAAAGAGAAATTTGTAAAAAAGAGGATACATTACTTTTTATAAAAAGGGGTGGAGATTTTGAAAAGATTCATCCTGTTTTTAATTGCTGTACTATGTATCATTCTGTTAATTTGGCAGACTGATTATGTAGAGATAATATCAGGATTAAAAAATTTAAATCCATGGATATTGTTTTATCTGATTTCATTACAAATATTAACTATATTCTTAGTTAATTTTCAATGGTATAAAATATCAGATTTAATGAATGAAAAAGTGAAATTAAGAACCCTATTTCATGTTAATATGGTGGGAACTTTTGTAGAAAGTATCACACCATCTGCAAAAGCTGGAGGGGAAGCAACAAAAGTATATTTATTAAAATCTCAGGCAGGACTTTCCACTAGTAAAGCTACAGCATTAGTTGGGATACAAAAGACTTTTAGCTTAGCAGCCTTTTTATTTCTTAATTTTGTATCTATCGGTTGGTTTGTAATAAAGGTAGGTATAAAATCATCCCAATTAGAAATTTTACTTTTTAGTTTTATATTTTTATTTCTTATTTTAATTTTACTACTTACTTTAATTCTATATCCAAGAAAACTTGGGAAAATCATAAAATTTTTACCTAATAAAAGAAATATAAGGACTAAAGTAGAAAATTTTATAATAGCCTTTGAAAAAGAAATAAAGAATTTGTTAAAACTAAATGAAAAACTTTTATACCAAATTATATTATCACTTTTTATTTGGATATTATTTGCCTATAAAACTTATATCATAACTAAGGGCTTAAATATAGAGTTATCTTTTATATCTTCAGCAGTTATTACCTATTTAACTTATATGGTGGGTATGCTGCCATTACTGCCGGGAGGCATTGGTACATTTGAAGCTTCAATGACACTTTTTCTTATACCCATGGGTATTTCGTATTCTAAGGGAATGCTTTTAGCATTAATATTAAGATTTGTTACTTTTTGGTTTGTATTTATTTTAAGTGGACTTTATATTGTACTACAGGAGATTTTAAATCTAATTAGAGGAGATAGATTAGCAAAACAATAGCGAGTAAGAGATATACTCACCTCGCTATTGTTTTATACTTTTTTACTAGTATTTTTAGAGGGGTTTGGTTCTTTTTTGTTTCGAAAGTAAGCACAATCCTTATTATTTATTTCCGTTACTGAAGTGACATAAGTCAATGTACAAATTCCTTCATCTTCATACATACATGGATGATTACAACATATAGTTGTTATATTTGTCAAAAAGTCACCTCCTTAAATGTATTTTGGTATAAAAATACTTAATTATACATTGAAAAAATTGTATATAAAGTAAATTTTATTTAAAATAATATTACAAATAAATATCTATTTTACATTATTGTAACAAATGGCTATATTAATTGACTTGATATTTCAATTAATGATATAAATAAAAGTAAGAAGTAATATTATGCTTTCAAAATAATAAATGGGGGACAGATTCATGAAAAAAAATATTTCTATATTATCAATATTAATCATATTAATAACTTCTTTATTTTCATCATTTGTAAGTGCTGACACTAATAAAGTTGTAAATATGATTATTGATGGTACAAACGTCAATTTTAATACAGTTAATTTACAATTAGATAAAAAGCCGATAAATAGTGATGTTCCTCCAGTTATTTATAATGATAGAACATTGGTCCCTATCCATGTCATTAGAAATTTGGGTATTGATGTACAATGGGAAGATGCCACCCGTAAAGTTACCATAATTACGGAGGACAAAACTGTTGTTATGCAAATTGACAATAGCTCAGCAGTCATAAATGGTGTAAAAGAATCCCTACCTGATAATGTACCACCTAAGATTTTTACATATAAAGGCAATGGACGTACTATGGTACCAATTGCATTTTTCAGGAAAATAGGTATGATGGTAGAGTGGGATGCCAAAACAAGAACAGTAAATATGAACCTAACTCAAAATAATTCCACTTCGGAAGAAAAGCCTGTTCATATTAATACAATAAAAGATTTGGATATAAACTTTATAGATAATAAACCAGTAGTTCGTGTACAGACTGATAACAAATTAAATTACAAAATCCTTAAATTAGAAAACCCTGCTAGATTAGTGGTAGATTTTGAAGATACAAAATTTGACATTGAAGATAAAGGTAAGTTAGCTTCTAATGGTACATTCCAGATTGATACAAATAGGAATGGAGTAATTAGAATTCGGGCTGCACAATTTCAAAATGATCCCTTTATAACTAGGATTGTTTTAGAATTAGATGAGATGAAAGAGTATCAAATGTTCTACGATACTAATACTAAAGAGATGGTATTAGAATTAAAAAGAACAGATTCGCCTGATATAGAAATAGAAGAGCCAAATAATGATGATATTGAAACTGAAGAACCAAATAATAATGAAGAAGATCCAGGTTCTAATGAAGGCACAGAAAATAAAACAGCAGGTTTAGAATACAAAAAAATAAATAGTATTATGTCTAGGATTGTTATGGTAAGTCATAGGGAAACGGAATTTGATTTTAGCGTTAGGGATTATGGAAGACTATTATTGATTTCAGTACCCAAGGAGGATATTGAAATACCAACAGATATAGTCCATATTAATGATTCCCTTGTGAAGAATGTAGTAATAACAGAAGATATGGATAATGGACAATATAATATACAGGTTTCATTAAAAGAAAATGTTGACTATAAGGTAGAATCACCTAGGAGAACACAGGAATATGTTATAGATCTAAGTGTCAGAAAAAATAGGGGTACACCACTAATTGTCATAGACCCAGGTCATGGAGGTACAGCTCCAGGTGCTACATCTCCTATTAACAATCTAGTAGAAAAAGATATAGTACTGGATATGAGCCAAAGATTGGACAAACTATTAAGAAATGCTGGTTATAATACTTATATGATTAGAAATTCTGATACTACAGTTTCATTGGCAGATAGGGCTGGAGTTGCTAATAAACTACAAGCAGATTTGTTTATAAGTATTCACGCCAATGCTGTGGTTGGAAATGATGAAGTTAATGGTATAGAAACTCTATATGCCCGTGATAATAAGCATGTAGCAGAGATTTTCCAAAGAGAATTAATAAATTATACAGGAGCAAATGATAGGGGAGTAAAACATAGACCGAATCTAGTAGTATTAAGAGATACTGAAATGCCAGCCATATTAGTGGAAACAGGATTTTTAACTAATAAAGCAGAAGCAGAAAAATTAGCAACATCATCATATAGACAAACAATAGCGGAATCGTTATTTCAAGCAACACGTAAATATTTTTAATTAAGATAGTATAAAATAGACAGAGAAAATAAACTCTGTCTATTTCTAATTTTTAGTGGATAATAAGAATATTTAAAATTATTTAATTAAAATTGAAGTAATGAAATACATAATGTATAATACTAGAAGGTAATTATGGAAAATCTCCTGGTGGTTATTTTACAAATTTTTAAAAAGTAAATTTAGTATATTTAATAATAAATAATAATTTTGAGCAAATATTGGATTAGTAGTAAAACAATTACTATATTAGAATAAAAAATTTAATAAGAAAGAAAATATAAGGATTATATAATAAGGAGGATTTTAATTGATTAGAATAGATGGAAGAAAGTATAATGAATTGAGAAAGGTAAAATTTACAAGGGACTTTACAAAACATGCCCATGGATCAGTATTAATAGAAATGGGAGATACAAAGGTAATTTGCACTGCCATGATTGAAGATAAAGTACCACCATTTTTAAAAAACATGGGTAAAGGCTGGATAACTTCTGAATACTCTATGTTGCCTAGCTCTACCCAAAATCGAAAAGTAAGAGAATCTGCTAGAGGTAGAATTGAGGGTAGAACTCAAGAAATACAAAGATTAATTGGTAGAGCATTACGTTCTGTTGTAGATTTAGATAATATAGGAGAAAGAACCATATGGATAGACTGTGATGTGATACAGGCAGATGGTGGTACAAGGACTGCAGCAATTACAGGAGCTTTTGTGGCTTTAGTAGATGCATTTGATAAATTAATAAAAGATGGTATATTAAATGACTTTCATATAAAAGGTTTTGTATCTGCCATTAGTGTGGGAATTGTAGATAATGAACATTTATTAGATTTGGCCTATGAAGAGGATTTTAAAGCAGATGTTGATATGAATGTAGTAATGACAGATGATGGAAGGTTTATAGAAGTACAGGGAACAGGTGAAGAAACACCCTTTTCAAGAGAAAGTTTAATGAAATTATTGGAATTAGCAGAAAAGGGTAATAGAGAATTGATAGAATTGCAAAAAGAATGTCTTGGTGAAACTGCAGATAGATTGATAAAGAGTATGGAAGAAAGTGAAGAAAGTGGGGAGTAAAATTATGAATTTAGATATGGCAGTAATAGCCACTGGTAATCCTCATAAACTTCGTGAAATAGGTGAAATTTTAAAGGATTTTAATATAGAAATAAAATCTATGAAAGATATGGGATTAGAAAATTTAAATATTATAGAAGATGGAGATACATTTGAAGAAAATGCTCTAAAAAAAGCTAGAACAATTATGAAAGCCTCAGGATGTATATCCATTGCAGATGATTCAGGTCTAGAGGTTGAAGCTTTAGATAATCAACCAGGTGTTAATTCAGCTAGATTTGCAGGAGAAAATGCAAGTGATGAGGAAAACAATGAAAAATTATTAAAAATATTGACTCATAAGAATATAAAAAATCCTAGAGCTCGTTTTGTATGCGTTATAGCAGTGGTAATGCCCAATGGTGAAAGTTTTACAACTAGAGGAGAGTTATATGGCATAATTGGATCTGAATGTAGAGGAAATAATGGATTTGGATATGATCCATTATTTATACCAGATGGATATAATGGATTAACCCTAGGTGAAATATCAGAAATAGAAAAAAATAAAATAAGTCATAGGGCAAAGGCATTAAAGAAAATGGAAATTTTATTTAGGGAGAGACTAAAAAATGTCAGAATTGAGGATAATAGTAATAAGTGATACCCATGGACATGTAAAAGATATAGATTATTTAATGAAGGATTTAGAAGATGTAGATTATATTATACATACTGGGGATTATATTAATGATGCGGAATATATTATTAAGAAATATGATATGAATGTTATAGCTGTAGTAGGTAATTGTGATTTTAATTTTACATCATCCAGGGAAATAGTCAAAAATATAGGAAATAAGGTGTTTTTTATAACCCATGGACATGAATATAATGTTAAATATGATTTAAATAGAATATTTTACAGGGGAAAAGAATTAGGTGCAGATATTGTATTATTTGGCCATAGTCATGTACCCTCTTATAATAAAATTGATGAAATGATATTATTAAATCCTGGTAGTTTATCTCTACCTAGAGGGAATTCAACCAAAAGTTATGCTATTATTAGAATAAATGGAGAAGAAATTAATGTTGAAATAAAAAACCTTAAGTAAAGACAAGGGAATTATTAAAAAGTAAAGATAATTCCCTTGACTTTAATGATTATATTATATATAATATAATTTGTCAGAAAAAATATATGAGAATTAAATCATATATATGACTTGACAAACTCAATAATTTATGATATATTATTAAATTGTTGGGAAAATTTTTGCGGGTGTAGTTCAGTGGTAGAACTTCAGCCTTCCAAGCTGATAGCGAGGGTTCGATTCCCTTCACCCGCTCCATGTATGTACCCATAGCTCAGCTGGATAGAGCAACGGCCTTCTAAGCCGTGTGTCCGGGGTTCGAATCCCTGTGGGTACGCCATGATTTAATTTTGTGGTGGGTGTAGTCAAGTGGCCTAAGACACAGGATTGTGGCTCCTGCATTCGTGGGTTCGAATCCCATCACCCACCCCATAATACATAAACTTTGGGATATAGCCAAGTCGGTAAGGCAGCGGACTTTGACTCCGTCATTCGCAGGTTCGAGTCCTGCTATCCCAGCCAAATTTAATATCAGGAGGTTTTAATACCTCCAAACTAATGCGGAAGTGGCTCAGTGGTAGAGCATCGCCTTGCCAAGGCGAGGGTCGCGGGTTCGAATCCCGTCTTCCGCTCCATATATTTTTTGAAGCAAAAAACATATGCGCCCTTAGCTCAGCTGGATAGAGTTGCTGACTTCGAATCAGAAGGTCGGGGGTTCGAATCCCTCAGGGCGTGCCATTCAAATCTATGATATAGAATTAAATGTCTATATCTTTTTTTATTTTTTGAATTGATATATAATAATCTAATATAAGATCATTTTGGGGAGGGATTACTCATGAAGGCCTATTTAGCCAATGGATTATTCAGTATGGGAGATAGATTATTAAATGAATTAATAGCTTCACAGGTAAGGAAGGAATTACAGGGAATAGATTTATATGTACCACAGGAAAATGCAGCCATCAATGATAAGACTGGATATGCAGATGCCATGACTATTGCAAAAGCTGATATGGGAAGACTTGAAGAAAGTGACTTTTTAATCGCTGTAATAGATGGTGTTGAAATTGATGGTGGTGTAGCTGCTGAAATTGGGGCTTTTTATATGATGAAAAAACCTATTTTTGCCCTCTATACAGATATACGTCAGCAAGGGAGAGATAATGAAAGGAAAATCAAAGCATTGATAGATGATGGTACAGAAAATCAGTTTGTCTATAGAAATCTCTTTGTTATTGGGCTTATTAAAGAAGGAGATGGTGGAATATATCCTACAATTGAAGAATTAATATTAGGCATTAAAAAACATATATAGATGTAGCAATAAAAGGATAAGCCTTTAATAATGGTTTATCCTTTTATTTTTGAGAATTATTATGAAATCATGAAAAAAGTTTTGATTTAGGACAGTCTTTTTACATACATTCATGTAAATTGATTAATAATAAATATAAGAATTTGATATATAGAGGTGAGAAAAATTTGAAAAAAAGATCATTAAGGATTTTTTGTGGGATTATTGGAATGAGTATAGTATTGTCAATAATATATATGCAATCAATTAAAGGTGGGAAATTACACAAAGAGTCAAATCCTCTAGAAGTCAGGCTTGTTAGTGATTCCAAAAATATGGGGGAAGATATTTTAAGATATTTTCACTCCTATAAAGTCCATATAAACCAAGATAGTATAGGAAATTTTAAAAAAGGGTTTATCAAATCAGGAGTTATTACAGAAGTACCATGGGAGGATGATATTGAATTTAGGAAATTACAAAAAGAAAATGACACTCCTACATTAATGGTTGCTTTTAGAACAATACTACCCAACCCAGGTATAGGGGAGGAATATAATGTACATCTAGCAGCTGATATATTAAAAGGGACAGTGGTAAAAGGTGGAGAAATATTTTCACAAAATAAAGTAGTTGGCCCTTATATTGAAAGCAGGGGTTTTAAAAAGGGTTTGAGCTATGCAGGTTCCAATCTGACAATCACAGAAGGTGGTGGAGTATGTAAGGTAGCCTCAACACTTTATAATCTTGCCATATTAAGCAATCTAGAAGTGGTTGAAAGATTTAACCATAGTATGCCGGTGGCATATCTACCCTATGGACAGGATGCAACTGTAGCCTATGGGTCTAAGGATATTAAGTTTAAAAACACTACTGATTCTTCCATATTAATATGGGCCCAGGGAATAGATAATGAACTTTTTATAGCCTTTTATGGCAATAAAAAACCACCTAAAGTAGAGTGGCATCATAAGATAATAGAAAAATATCCAGCACCTGTAATATATAAAGACAATCCAAAACTAGATGCAGGTACTAAAAATATGGTTGTAGAAGGTATGGACGGTGCCTTAGTTCAATCCTGGGTCACTATAGAAGATAATAATGGGAAGATAAAAACCAAAGAATTAGGGAAGAGTTATTATAATCCTATGGCATATGTTATTGAAAAAAGGGATTGAAAATCAGGTTTTGATTATAAATTATAATTATAATAAATATACATATTAATATTATTCTAAAATATTTAGAAGGGGGAAAATATGTATATGAAAAGGCTTTTAAAATATATTTCTTGGGTTTTAATATTAGTTTGTATATTTTCACTAGTAGGATGTGGAAACAGATTTACAAGGAGTCCTAGTAAGTCGGATATAAACATAATGAGAAATGCAAGAGGTGAAAATGCAGTTGTATCATCTGCAAAATCTGAAGCATCCCAGGTAGGTATTGAAATTATGAAAAAAGGTGGAAATATTATAGATGCTGCCGTAGCCACTGCCTTTGCTCTAAGTGTTACAGAACCTGATGCCTCAGGCATAGGTGGTGGCGGTTTTATGTTAATAAGATTTGCCCAAACTGGTGAGGAAATTTTTTTGGATTTTAGAGAAATGGCATCAGAAAATGCTACTGATGATATGTATCAATTAGACGAAGATGGCAGGGTAATAAATGATGAGCAAACAATAGGAGGAAAAGCAGTAGCTGTTCCAGGAGAAGTTGTAGGATTACTAATGGCCTTAGACAAATATGGCACCATGTCAAGGGGAGATGTAATGAAGCCGGCTATAGACTTGGCTGAAAATGGTTTTCTAGTTACCAATAACTTTGCTAAAATTATTAGAGATGAAATAGATAAAGTAAGCAGATTTGATGAAACAAAAAAATATATTTAATAAATAATAAAGTTCCCAAAGTGGGATCCATTATCAGGAATCCAGATTTAGCCAATACTTTAAGAATTATAGCTAAAAAGGGATCAGATGCTTTCTATAAGGGTGAAATTGCCCAAGATATAGTAAGGACAGTTAGAGAAACAGGTGGAATCCTTACATTAGATGATTTGGCTAATTATGAAGTTAAGCTAAGAGAACCAATTAGGGGAGAATATAAGGGATTTGAAATTATATCTGCTCCCCCTCCAAGTGCTGGTGGAATTCATATGCTTCAATTGTTAAATATATTAGAGAATTACGGATTGGAGGAATTGGGACATAATACTACAGAATCATTACATTTATGGGCAGAATCCAGTAGGCTTATGTTTGCTGATAGAGATAAATATATGGCAGATACAGATTTTGTAAAGGTTCCAATTGATGGCATTGTTTCAAAAGAGTACGCCAGAGAATTAAGCAATAAAATTAATTTGAAAATTTCCAATGAGGAAGTAGGATTTGGAAATCCATATAAATATGAATCTGGCAACACTACCCATTTATCTATCATGGATAGGGAAGGGAATATGGTAGCTATGACAAAAACTATAAATAATCTTTTTGGCTCCGGTGTAACAGTGAAGGGCAGGGGCTTTTTATTAAATAATGAAATGGATGATTTTAATGCAGAAATAGGCAAAGCTAACTCTATAGAACCTGGCAAAAGGCCTCTTAGTAATATGACTCCAACTTTTGTTCTAAAAAATGGAGAGGCATTTTTAACTTTGGGATCTCCTGGATCAAGTAGAATAATACCCACAGTAGCACAAATTATAAGTAATATCATAGACCATAATATGAATGTCCAAGAAGCAATAAATGCTCCTAGACTCTTCTATAGGGCTGGAATATTAACTTTAGAAGGGAATATAGATTCAAATATAATTACACAGCTAGAAAAGATGGGTCACAAGATAGATTCAAAGGAATACTTAGACCCATACTTTGGTGGAGTCCAATGTATAATTTTAGAAAAATCTGGAGTCATACATGGTGGAGCAGATCCAAGGAGAGATGGGCAGGCTATAGGGTATTAGCAAATATTTATAATACAAAAAATATTATTATATAAAAACTTGAAAAACTGTTGACAATCTTATAGTAAATATATTAGTATATAAATAGATAGATAAATAATATAAAAATTAAAATATAAAAAACAAATTACAGATAATAGTCATGAAGACTATATAGCTATTTTTACAACCATGAAGGTTGTTTATGAAAGCTATTATAGGATTTTCGTGACTTAATTGTTTTTTTGGGGAGGATGTAAAATGGATCAAAAACAATGGGAAAGAGCAGTAGATTTTCATGGACATGAGTGTCCAGGATTAGCTATAGGTTATAAGGCTTGTGAGGCAGCTATTAAAAAATTAAATATAAACTTTTCGAAAGATGAAGATATAGTTTGTGTTACAGAAAACGATGCCTGTGGTGTTGATGCTGTTCAAGTACTTTTAGGATGTAGTTTTGGAAAAGGAAATCTGATTTATCGTGGTACAGGAAAACAAGCCTTTAGTTTTTTCAATAGGAATACAGGTGAAAGTATAAGGATGATATTAAAACCTTGTGATCAGGAAATGGAAAGGGAAGAAAGACAAGCCTACTTATTAAATGCACCAATAGAAGATGTGTTTGAATTTAAAGTACCAAAATTTGATCTACCTAAAAAGGCAAAACTTTTTACAACTATTGTTTGTGAATCCTGTGGTGAAGGTGCCCCTGAGCATAAGATTCGTTTGATGGAAGGACGAAATGTTTGTCTTGATTGCTTTGATGATTATTCTAGAGGATTTTAGTATCTAAATAATGATGCCCCCTAATGAATTAAATATATAAAGAAAAATGACCTTGATTATATTATTAAATGTTAAAATAAATAAGGTCATTTTTTATTGTTAAATATTAAATTCTAATATTAAAAGACTATTTATAAAACTTTAGAAAACTCGTTGATTTAGTCAAGTAAATATGATATGATTATTTTGAAAATTAAATAAGATTATTTTTATGGTGCTTTCAAAAGCTAAAAGGGAAATCGGTGTAAATCCGATGCGGTCCCGCCACTGTAATGCTGAATAAACTATCATAGCCACTGTTGAATACAATGGGAAGGAGATAGGATTGTAATGAAGCGAAGCCAGGAGACCTGCCATAAAAAGACTCTAGAATTCCTACGGGTAATGGGAAAGAGAAGATAATATCATTTTTAGAAAGCAATTATAATTTACATAAAAAATGATAAATTTTTATATAAAGCATCTTTCTTATACCCATTAAGAGAGATGCTTTTTAAATTTTTGAAAGGGAGGTATGGGTATGGGTAATGTTGCTGGAGCAGAAGAAATTCTAGATGGTATCACAGAAAAGGAAAAAAACCTTATTAACTTAA
>JAAYNB010000274.1 GCA_012521085.1 Clostridiales bacterium
CATGCAGGAAGTGGAGAAGTTATATTATCAGTAATGGACAATAAATTAATTATATATGTCTTAGATAATGGTGAAGGTATAGATTTAAAGAAATTACCATATAGCATTTTTGTCAAAGGTTTTACTACAGAAGAAAGTTCTTTAGGAGCTGGATTTTTATTAATGGAGAAAAATGTTGATAGAATCCTATTATCTACTACAAATAACGGCACTTTTTTAGCTTTAGAAAAAGAAATATGCTAGTGATAAAATAGGCCATAAAAATTTGAAAGTTTAAAAAAGCATTGGAGATGACATGAGATAAATGTTCAATTTTAACTAATGTGAAGTGGGTGAATAAAATGAGGTTAGTTTCTATAAAAAAAGCTAAACCTGGAATGGTTATTGGAAGAAATATTTACGGAGCTGATGGACGAGTATTACTTAAAAGAAATACTTTATTAACAGAAGGATTTATAGTAAAATTAAAAGAATTAGGTATGTATTATATATACATTAAAGAAGGCGATGAAGACAAAATTGTAGTAGATGATGTAATTCGAGAAGAAAGCCGGATAAAAGCAATAAATATGACAAGACAGATTGTTGAAAAAATAAGTAAAGGTCAGGATTTTAATGTTACGAAAGTCAAGCCCCTTACAAATACAATAGTAGATGAGCTACTTAGTGATCCAAATTTAATGTTAAATTTAGTGAGTATCCGAGCACAAAGTGATTATTTATATGGCCATAGTGTAAATGTTGCTGTATTATCTGGAATCATTGGAATTGCTTTAGGATACAATAGGGAAATGCTTAAAGATTTGACAATTGGTGCTTTATTTCATGATATTGGGAAAATAAAACTAGATAAAGAAATAATAGAAGGTAAAAATATCTCTGATTCTTCAAAAGAAACGGAGATTAGGAAACATACAGAATATGGATTTGAAATATTGAGAAAAAATATGGAAATCAGCCTTCACTCAGCACATATTGCTTATCAACATCATGAAATGTATAATGGTAATGGATACCCTAGACAATTAAAGGGGGAGGAAATCAGTGAATATGCTCGAATTGTAGCCATTGCTAATACATATGAGCAGTTTATCAATGATAAAGTGGATAATGATATTGCAACAATAAGTGCTGTAGAATACTTAACTGAAAATTGTGGTATTATTTTTGATCCTGAGTTAGTAAGAGTATTTCTTAAAAGTATAGCAATTTATCCAACGGGAACAAGAGTAACTCTTAACACAGGAGAAAAAGGAGTAGTAATAAAAACTCAAAAAAATCACCCAACAAGACCAATTATACACATCGATACAAATTTACTTGGAATAAAATTAAAAAGAGGATATAATATTGATTTATCAACTAGAGAGGCCTATTTTATCATAGATTATGAGGGAGTAAGTTAAGAAAAATACCATAAAAGACAGTCATTATTGCTATGGGGAGATATGGATGGTGAAGATAATTGGAGGAAAGTTTTTTTTTAAACATATATGATTTAGCATTCAATGCCAAAAGTGCTGAGGTTTTTAATGAAATAGCTGAAAATATTACGATTATATTAAAAGCATATGCATGTAGTATATGGATTAATAATTACAAAGTTGAAAATACAGAGACCAGATTGGGATATTATGAAGATAAAAATCAAGATAATATAAGTCAAATTGATTATGACCTATCCTATAAAACC
>JAAYNB010000029.1 GCA_012521085.1 Clostridiales bacterium
CATTCCTCCATATGAAATTCAAGGGGTTTAAGTAGTATATTAAGGGCTTCCCCAATATACTTTGGAATTTCAGGTAAAGAAGTTGATTCTTCAATCTTAGTTATAATTGGATGTACTGACATTTGTCTATCACCTCATATATATAAATTTACTTTCATATTATTAATAATCTATACCTTATTTAATAAAGTATTAAACTAAGACTGAGATAATTCATATATTCCATAGAGCATAAAAAGCCCTCCATAATTTTTTATTTATTATGGAGGACCTTTTTTTATTATATAAGGGGTTGTATAAGGGATAAACTTAGTCTTTATTCAAAACTTTTAATGAATATATATCTGTCCTTCTATTGTCCAATGTACCCAATTGCTTTCTCACCTGTTTTACATAATCCAAATCTATTTCAGCTGTAATAACATCAGTTCTATCACTGGCCATGGAGATAATATTCCCCCATGGATCTATTATTAAAGATTTTCCATAGGCCTGAAAACTAGGTTTTATACCATATTGACCAGCTGCCACCACATAACATCCATTTTCAATGGCTCTTGTTCTTAAAATAGGCATCCAATGATCCTTACCAGTTTGCAGAGTAAAATTAGCTGGTACAAATAAGATTTCTGCTCCCTGTAAAGCCATTAATCTATATAATTCACCAAATCTCATATCATAACATATGGACAGTCCCAAATGACCCACTTCACCAGTATCTACTGTTACTATCTCCTTACCTGGAGAAATTGTATCTGATTCCCTTACAGAGGGTCCATTGTCTATGATCACATCAAAGGGATGTATTTTACTATATTTTGCGACTAATTCACCCTTGGGGTTTATTACCATGGTAGTATTATAGGGGCGGTTTACATCTTCACTTATCTCATATATGCTTCCACAGTGGAGCCATATATTGTGTTTTACGGCCTCCTCTGCCAATAGATTAAAAGTCTTTCCTTCAGGAATAATCTCTGCATTT
Organism: Clostridiales bacterium; assembly: GCA_012521085.1. Taxonomy (GTDB): domain Bacteria; phylum Bacillota; class Clostridia; order Peptostreptococcales; family Natronincolaceae; genus JAAYNB01. Next base: position 986 of record JAAYNB010000029.1, read on the forward strand.
TTTGCATTATCCAGACCTATATAGTTTACAGATTCAGGCATGGATACCAGCTTTGCACCCTTTTCCACTGCCAATTCTATTAGATCAACTATTGCCTTAAGATTTTCTTCCTTATTATCCTGTGAATCCATTTGGATTACTCCTAAAGTATATCTACTCATAATCCTCCCCCTTTTATCCAAACCTATATCCTGCACCCCATACAGTCTCAATAAATGTACGTCCTTTAGCCTCATCTTCAATCTTTTCTCTTATCCTAGCTATATGTACAGTAATAGTTGAGGCATCTGACAGAGAATCAAAGCCCCATACCCTTTCATATAGCTCATCCTTACTAAAAACCCTATTGGGATTTTCTGCTAAAAATAACAGTAAATCAAATTCTTTTTGTGTTAAGACAATTTCTTCATCATTTATAAAGACTCTACGACCCCGCTTGTCAATAGACAGTTCTCTAATTGTTATAAGTTTCTTTTGACTGCCACTTTTTAATCTTTCATAGGTTTTAATATGACTATTTACCCTAGCCACCAATTCACCCATACCAAAGGGTTTGGTTATATAATCATCTGCCCCTAAATTTAAGCCCTTTATCTTGTGTATTTCATCAGATTTAGCAGATACAATTAGTATGGGTATTTCTTTAGTATCGGCTACTTCTTTTAATATATCAAAGCCATGTCTATTGGGAAGCATTAAATCTAGAATGATTAAATCAAAATCCTCATTTTTAATATATTCCATACCAGAAACACCATCAAAGGCACATACAGCTTCATATCCACTCATTTCTAAATAATCTTTTTGGAGTTCTGATATACTCTTATCATCTTCAATTATTAAAATCCTTTTCATTTAATCACCTTCCCTAATTTACCTTTTTAAGGGAAATCATAATAGACGTTCCCTGACCTTCTTCACTTATAGCCCATATCCTACCATTATGACCCTCTACAATTTGCTTAGCTATGGCAAGGCCTAGACCACTGGAACCTCTCACTTCCCTTGCAGTATCTCCCCTATAAAATCTATCAAAAATATATGGTAAATGTTCTTTCTCAATACCCCTGCCATTATCCTTAAATTCCATAATAATTGAAGAATTCATCTCCCTTAGAATTAATCTAAGTTCTCCAGTTCCCCTATTAATATTTCTTCTGGCATTATCTATTATATTTTGTAAAACTCGTTTAAAATTGTCTCCATCTATTAATACCAAAGTTTTCTTTTTTAATTTGTTTTCCAAGACTATTTTTTTATCTTCATTTCTAAAATCATTCCTATTGTCCTCAATACAATCCTCTAGATACTTTTCTATATCCACTTTAACTTTTTCAAAGGGCATCTGGTTTAAATCCAGTTTAGAATATAATAATAAATCCTCAATCATAGTATTTATAAGCTTAGTTTTTTCTATGGCCTTAGACAGATAATATTCCCTCTTTTCGTCCGTATCTGCAATACCATCTAAAATACCATCAATATATCCCCTTATTGAAGTTACTGGAGTTTTAAGATCATGGGAAATACTTGAGATTAAAAACTTCCTATTTTCATCCACCTTTTTTTGATAATAGATAGAATTTTTTAATTGTAATCTCATTTCCTCAATGGCAGTGGCTAACTTCCTAACCTCATCATATCCTCTATCTGTAATGGCTGTCTCCAATTGTCCAATTCTAAGTTTTTCCACCTCAGATGTTAAATCCATAATTGGCATTATAAGTTCTTTCATATTCTTTTTTTGAACAATTAAATTGGCGAGTATAAAACTTGTAAAAAATACTATAAACATAAAAATAATTAACTTCCTATAATAATTGCCAATATCCACAATTTGACTAAGATTTATCACCTTGTAATTAGCGCCACTTTGCCCTGTAAATTCCTCCATATTGATCCTATATTCATTACCTTCATATTCATAAAACTTCTTATCAAAGTTAAAATTCATCACCATTTCTCTAATCTCTGTTTGAGAAAAATCATCTGTTTTATGAATAATTACATTATTCTCCATTATGATACTACAGGTTTTTCCTAATCCTTTATTAATCTGAGAATTGTTTAACAAATTAAAAATCTGTACATATCCATAGACAATGGAAAAGGTAATCAAAATGGTACTTATTAGTATCCATATATTTTGTGTTAAAAATCTTTGTTTTAACTTCATAGAATCATCCTAAATATCCCTTTTTTCAAATAGATAATAACTTCCTGCTAATAACATGGTACCATATCCTAATAAAA
>JAAYNB010000030.1 GCA_012521085.1 Clostridiales bacterium
AAACATTAGTAATATATTGACAAAATATAAAATGTTTTGTATAATGCATGTAATATAAAACTATATATTGCAATAGACGATGAAGAGAAGTAGTAATATATTCTGATTCTTTTAGAGAAGAGATCCTAGGCTGAAAGATCTCCAGATAAGGTATATGAAGCAGTCTCGGAGTCATAATTTTGAAATACTATATTTATATTAAAGTAAAAATTATCGGTAAATCCGTTATCATTTATTATGCCTAGGAGTGACTGTATATTATACAGTAATTAGGGTGGTACCGCGAGTTATTCTCGTCCCTACAAATTTAGTATGGATGAGATTTTTTTATTTTTGATGATAAATATTAACAAATATTTATAAATATATAAGGAGGTTTATTATGGATAAGATAGGATTAAATGAAATTAGAAAATTATTTTTAGATTTTTTTAAATTAAAGGATCATTTAGTTAAACAAAGTTATTCACTAGTACCTGAGACTGATAAAAGTTTATTATTAATAAATTCAGGAATGGCACCTTTAAAACCATATTTTGCAGGTATAGAAACACCACCAAAAAAGAGAATGGCAACTTGCCAAAAATGTATTCGTACTGGTGACATAGACAATGTTGGTTTGACAGCTAGACATGCTACTTTTTTTGAAATGTTAGGTAATTTTTCCTTTGGTGATTATTTTAAAGAAGAATCACTTACATGGGGTTGGGAATTTGTAACAGAACATCTTAAAATGCCTGTAGAAAAATTATGGGCTACAGTATATGAAGAAGATGATGAGGCTTATGAAATATGGAGTAAGAAAATTGGATTGCCAGAAGACAGAATCGTTAAATTAGGCAAGGAACATAATTTTTGGGAGATAGGATTAGGGCCATGCGGACCTTGTTCAGAAATATATTATGATCGTGGCGAAGCGTATGGTTGTGGTGAATCTGATTGTAAGCCAGGTTGTGATTGTGATAGATATGTGGAATTTTGGAATCATGTATTTACACAATTTGATAAAGATGAAGATGGAAACTATAATCCACTACCAAATCCAAATATTGATACTGGTATGGGTTTAGAGAGAGTAGCGTGTATTATGCAGGATGTAGATTCTATCTTTGATGTAGATACAATGAAATATATTCTGGATGAAGTTTGTAGAATTACTAACTCAGAATATAATAAAGATAAAAAGAAAGATACATCTATTCGTATAATAACAGATCATATACGTTCTGTAGTATTTATGGTAGCTGATGGTATATTACCAAGTAATGAAGGTAGAGGATATGTACTTAGAAGACTTTTAAGAAGAGCAGCTCGTCATGGAAAATTATTAGGTGTAAATTCTGTATTTTTAAATCAACTAGTTGATGCTATAATACATTCTTATGGTGAAAGTTATCCAGAATTAATAGAAAAACAAGAGCATGTAAAAAAAGTTATTTTGGTAGAGGAAGAACGATTTGAACAAACTATAGATCAAGGTTTAGATATTTTAAATAGATATATTACTGAATTAGAAAAAAATAATAATAAAATATTAAAAGGTGAATATGCTTTTAAATTATATGATACCTATGGATTCCCATTAGATTTAACCAAAGAAATCTTAGGTGAGAAAGGTTTAGAAGTTGATGTTGAATCCTTTGAAAAAGAGATGAAAGAACAAAGAGAAAGAGCACGAACTGCAAGGTTAGGAGAAGATCATGAAGGCTGGGAAGATGATGGATTTACTGATATTAGTCAAGATATAACTACAGATTTTAAAGGTTATGAAACTTTAGAAACTCATGGAAAAGTTTTAGCTATTATCAAAGATAATGCTATTGCAACACTGTTATCTGAGAATGAAGAAGGGATTCTAATATTAGATAAAACCGCTTTCTATGGTGAAAGTGGAGGACAAGTAGGGGATGTAGGTATTATATATGGTAATGGATTTAATGCTAAGGTTATAGACACAAAGGTTGGCTTAAATGATAGAATTCATCATAGCGTAAAGGTTGAAAAAGGTAATATAAAACTTGATGATATAGTAACTACCAAAGTAGATGAAAATCTTAGAATGGATACAGCTAGAAACCATACTGCAACTCATTTATTACACAAAGCATTAAAAGAGGTAATTGGTGAACATGTTCAACAAGCAGGTTCTTTAGTTACACCTACTAGATTAAGATTTGACTTTACTCATTTTGAAGCTTTAACTCCAGAGCAAATAAAATTAATTGAAGAAAAAATAAATAAAAATATTATGTCAAGTTTAGATGTAAAAGCTTTTGAAACAACTATTGATAAAGCTAAAGCCATGGGTGCGGAAGCACTATTTGGTGAGAAGTATGGAGAGATTGTACGAATAATACAAATTGGAGATTATAGTACAGAATTATGTGGAGGTACACATTTAAAAAATACAAGTGATATAGGCATGCTTCTGATATTAAGTGAAACAGGTATTGCATCAGGTGTTAGAAGAATAGAAGCAATTACTGGTGGAGAAGCTTATAAATATGTTAAAAAACAACAACAAACTATTAATAAGATTACAGAATTATTTAAAACACCTACTTCAAATCTACTCAATCGTCTAGAAAGTCTTATAAATGACATAAAAGAGAAAGATAATGAAATTAATAAATTAAAATCTAGATTAGCTAGCGATGCTACTGATGAGATATTAGATAAAGTTCAAAATATTAACAATGTAAATGTTCTTATTGCAAAAGTTGAGCCACAGACTATGGATGATTTGAGAAAATTAGGAGATATATTAAGAGAAAAAATAAAATCAGGTGTTATTGTATTAGCAAGTCCGCTTGATGATAAAGTTAATTTTATTGCAACTGCTACAAAAGATATAGTTGATAAAGGAGTACATGCAGGTAATATAGTAAAACAAGCAGCACAAATCACTGGTGGCGGTGGTGGTGGAAGACCAAATATGGCGCAAGCTGGTGGCAAAGATGTAACTAAAATAGATAAAGCCTTGGAACAGGTAGAAGTTATATTAAGAGAACAATTAAATAATTAAAATTAAAATAATAAAGCATGTTTAAAAACATGCTTTATTATTTTATAATTACATTTTTATAAATAAGTTGGATGATTAGATATAATTATGATAAAATATAACTAATAAATATAATAGAAGAGGTGTATTTCTATGGAAGACAAAAATAACTTAACTATGAAATTTAATTTAGATAAAGAAAAAGAAAAAGAAGCTAAAGATATTATTATAGAAGTGTATGAAGCTTTAGAAGAAAAAGGATATAATCCAATTAATCAATTTATTGGATATATATTATCAGGAGATCCAACATATATAACAAACTATAATAATGCTAGGAGTATAATTAGAAAAATTGAACGTGATGAATTATTGGAAGAATTATTAAGAACTTATTTAGAAAAAAATTGTAGCAAGGAGACAAATTAGTTATCTAAAAATTATAAATAAATATGTTTTGGAGTGTATAAATTGGACAGAAATTTACTAGGTAATACATCACTAGAGGTTTCAAAACTTTGTTTTGGTAGTTTGACAATGGGTCCATTGCAAACGAATAAAACACCAGAAGAAGGGGCCAGATTATTATTGCATGGATTTGAAAGAGGCATTAATTTTGTAGATACAGCAGAACTATATGAAACATATCCACATATAAAAAAAGCATTAAAATCATATAATAGAGAAGATATTGTTATTGCCTCTAAATCCTATGCTTATTCTGAAGAAACAGCAGAAGCTAGTCTTAGTAAGGCTTTAAAAGAGATGGATATAGACTATATAGATATCTTTAAATTACATGAACAAGAAAGTGAGTATACTATTAGGGGACATTATGAAGCATTAGAATACCTGTTTAAAATGAAAGAAAAGGGATATATAAGGGCAGTAGGTATTTCAACTCATACAATTGCAGCTGTTAATGCATCATTAAATATAAAAGAGATAGAAGTTTTACATCCCATTGTAAACAAAGCTGGCCTTGGCATACAAGACGGTACTATTGAAGAAATGTTAGAAGCTATAAAAAAGGCTCATAATATGGGCAAAGGAATATATGGAATGAAACCTCTTGGTGGGGGAAATCTTTTAAAAAATTTTGATGAATGTTTTGATTTTGTTTTAGGAATACCATATTTAAATTCAATTGCAGTTGGTATGCAAACAATAGAAGAAATTGATGCAAATATAGCTATTTTTGAAGGTAGAGAAATTGAAGATGAATTATTAACAAAAATAAAAAATAAAAAAAGAAATTTAAAAATAGATTTTTGGTGTGAAAGATGTGGTCAATGTGTAAGTACATGTAGACATGGAGCATTAAAAATTGAAAATGATAAATTAATAGTTGATAAAGATAAATGTGTACTTTGTAGTTATTGTTCAAAGAGTTGTCCACATTTCTGTATCAAAGTTATATAGGAGAGACTAGTATATGAAAAGAATTATGGGTTTAGATATAGGAGATAGATGGATAGGTATTGCATTAAGTGATTTAATGGGGTGGACTGCACAAGGTTTAAAAACATTGGAACGAACCAATATAAAAAAGGATTTGCAAAAAATAGAAGAAATAGCAAATGAGAATGAAGTACATACAATTATCATTGGATTACCTAAAAATATGAATGGAACTATAGGCCCACAGGGTGAGAAGGTTCAAAGTTTTGCAGAAAGATTAAGAAATAGAACAAATTTAAACATAGTGTATTGGGATGAGAGATTAAGTACTATATCAGCTGAGAGAACATTACTTGAAGCAGATGTAAGTAGAAAAAAAAGAAAAACCTTAATTGATAAGGTAGCAGCAACTTATATATTACAAAATTATTTAGATAGTATAAATAAATAAAATAGTGTTTTTTTATGGAAAATAGTATATAATACTTTATATATTATGATAAATATAATTATGGAGGTATTGTAATTGGAAAATAATGAAAATATTATAACTTTAGTAGATGAAGAAGGACAAGAACAGGATTTTGAAATAATAATGACATTAGATGTACAAGAAGAAGAATATGCTATATTACATCCTATAGATGCAGAAGATGATGACGCATATGCTTTTAAAATCATAAAAGATGATGAAGAATACACATTAGTAAGTATTGAAGATGATGAGGAGTATAATAATGTAGTAGCAGCGTATGAAGCTATTGTACAGGACGAAAACTTCTAATAACATAAAAATAATAGATGCCTTTAAGGTTCATCTATTATTTTTATATTATTAAAGTATTATTTATAAATATTTTGGGTAATTATATAAAGGAAAATTGATTTTAAATAAAAATAGTAATTAATTAGATATTATTGACAAAAACATATTTATATATTATACTGTTATTTGAAAAGTATTATTACTTGAGAAACGAAGGTGAGATCGTGGAAGATCTGTTAGAAGGGCTAAAGGAAAAATTAAAGCAAAAAGGATATAAATTAACTCCACAGAGAAGAGCCACATTAAATATCATATTAGAAAATCAAGGTGAACATCTAAATACGGAAGAAATATACGGACTAGTAAAAGAGAGATGCCCAGAGATTGGATTAGCAACTGTCTATAGAACATTACAATTATTAGATGAGATGCAGATAATATCAAAAATAAATTTGGATGATGGTTGTATTAGATATGAATTTAATGCTGACGGTGATGAACACCAGCATCATCATTTAATATGTCAAAAGTGTGGTAATATTATAGAAGTGGAACTTGATCTATTGGAACATTTAGAAGAAGAAATCGAAACAATTCATGATTTTGAAATAAAAGATCATAAAGTTAAATTTTTCGGTATATGCTCTATGTGTAAATAGTCTTGCAGATTTCTGCAAGACTTTATTCTTGTTTATATTTTATTATGTTTGTGTAAAATAATATTTAATAGGCATTATAAATTTTAATATATAAAATAATAAATAAAACTTTTAAAACTTAAATTATTAGGCTAAAATACAGATATCTATTATTAATTCTTAAATTTAAAATTTAATTATATATCTTATTGTTCATATAAAATTAAATTTTTAAAATATAAGAAATTTTATGTACGGGTAGATATTTGCAAAATATAAGAACAACAAAAGGAGTGATTGTAAATTGGGTAGGAAACCTACAAAAATTAAAATAATACCTTTAGGCGGACTGAAGGAAATTGGAAAGAATATGACTGTAATAGAATATAGAGATGAAATTATTATCATTGATTGCGGCATGAGCTTTCCTGAAGATGAGATGTTGGGGATAGATATTGTTATACCAGATATAACCTATCTTATGAAAAACAGAAAGAAAATAAAGGGGATTGTTTTAACCCATGGACATGAGGATCATATTGGTGCATTACCATATGTGTTAAAAAAGATAAATGTCCCAGTATACGGTACTAGATTAACATTAGGACTAGTAGAACGAAAATTGAAGGAACATAAATTAAATAATGTTCATCTACAAAGAGTAGAATTAGGAGAGATAATAGATATAGGTAAATTAAAAGTAGAATTTATTACTAGTAGTCATAGTATACCTGATGCTTGTGCATTGGCTATACATACTTCATTAGGAGTAATACTGCATACAGGTGATTTTAAGATTGATTATACACCAATAGATGGTCAAACCATTGATTTACAGAGAATAGGCGAGCTAGGTAAAAAAGGAATACTGCTTTTAATGTCAGATAGTACAAATGTTGAAAGACCAGGAACTAGCATGTCTGAAAGAAATGTGGGCATTACTTTTGAAAATATATTTAGCAATACAAAGAGTAGAATAATTGTTGCAACCTTTGCTTCAAATGTTCATCGTATTCAACAAATATTAAATGCAGCATATAAACATAATAGAAAAGTAGTAATATCTGGCAGAAGTATGATAAATGTAACTACTGTAGCAGAACAATTAGGAGCACTTCATGTTCCAGAAGGTCTTATAATAGATGTAAATAATATAGATCAATACAGTGATGATGAAATTGTAATTATTACTACTGGAAGTCAGGGAGAATCAATGGCTGGTCTATCACGAATGGCTACTTCTGATCATAGAAAGTTAGATATAAGAGCTGGAGATACAGTAATTTTATCCGCTACACCTATTCCAGGAAATGAGAAAGATGTGGGTAGAGTTATCAATCAATTATTTGAAAGAGGTGCCGATGTTATATATGAAAGTTTAGCAGATGTTCATGTGTCAGGGCATGCTTGTCAAGAAGAATTAAAACTGATTTTAAAATTAGCTAATCCTAAATATTTTATACCAATACATGGAGAGTACAGACATTTAAGAAAACATGCTATGTTGGCTGAGGATTTAGGAATAGATAAAGAAAATATATTTACTATACAAAATGGTAATGTAGTTGAAATAACAAAAAATCATGCTAAAATAGCTGGAAATGTACCTTCAGGACGTATTTTAGTAGATGGTTTAGGTGTTGGAGATGTAGGAAACATTGTATTAAGAGATCGTAAGCATCTAGCTGAAGATGGATTAATGGTAATTGTAGTTACCATATCTAAAGAAAATGGAAAGATAATTGTTGGACCGGATATTATATCACGTGGATTTGTATATGTGAGAGAATCTGAAGATTTATTAGATGAAGCTAGACAAATTGTGAGAATGGCATTAGAACAATGTCAAGAGCAAAATATTAAAGAATGGGCAGTACTAAAAAGTGCCATTAGAGATGTTTTAAAAGATTTTTTATATGAGAAAACAAAACGTAGACCTATGATTTTACCAGTAATTATGGAAGTATAAATTATATAGCCGCCTCTTAAAATATAAGAGGTAGGCTATATTAAATTTAATCCTATGATAAAAATTTGGGGGTAAGCATAAATGAATTTTCTTATATATTTAATAATTTTAGCATTAGGAGGATATATAGGGTATAAAGATATCTTAAATGATTTTGTAAATAAAAGAATTGCTATAATGCAAAATTATGCACTTCTATTTATACTTTTTATTATGGGAATTAGTCTTGGAATTGATAATCATGTAATTGAATATTTTGCAACGATAGGATACCAATCTATTGTAATAGCATTATTTACAATCATTTTCAGCATACTATTTGTAAAATTAATATCTAAAAAAGTATTACAAAGAGAAGAGAGGATTACTAATGACAACTAAGATTATATTTTCAGTTATATTAGGTATAATTACTGGTATTTTTATTTTGCCTGAAACAATGGCTGGTCATATTGGTATAATGATAGATATAGGATTATGCCTATTACTTTTCTTTGTAGGCATAGATATAGGTAAACAAGGTGATATTTTTAGTAAAATAAAAGATATGGGTATTAAAATAATATTAGTACCAATTATGATAGGATTAGGAAGTATTGTAGGTGCCATGTTGGCAGGAATATTACTTAAAATTCCATTAAACCAAGCAGGTGCTATAGGAGCAGGATTTGGATGGTATTCATTATCGGCTATTGAATTATCAAAATATAGTAGCAAATTAGGTGCTCTAGCTTTTATTACAAATGTTTCTAGAGAAGTCATTGCCATTATGATTATCCCCTTTGTAGCTAAATACATAGGAAAACTTGAATCCATTGCACCTGCAGGTGCGACAGCTATGGATACAACACTGCCAATTATTTCAAGCGTGACTGATAGTGATGTTGCTATTATATCATTTATATCAGGTGTTATTTTATCAGCTGCTGTTCCAATAATTGTACCCATGTTCATGATGATATCCTAATAAATATATAAATCATCTATATACTAAATTATCTATATATAAAATGCTTTATAAAAAGCAAATATGTAAAAATATAGGAGGTAGTAAAGATGAATATATATGATCATGCACATGAATTAGCAAGAGCTATGAAAAATAGTGAGGAATATCAAAAATACAAAGAACTGGAAAAAAAAGTAAATTCCAATGAACATTGTAAATCAATGATGGATGATTTTAGGAAACGTCAAATGGAAGTACAAAGTTTACAGATGATGGGCCAAGAAGTAGATGAGAAAAAATTAAAAGAATTAGAAGAATTACATAAAATTATAATGCAAAATTCTCTTTTATCGGAATATATACATGCAGAATTTAAATTATCACAATTACTTAAAGATATATATAAAATTCTAGGTGATGTTTTAGATATGGATGGTTAAAATAAGATTATCTTTATATATTTTTCAAAACTTGCAATAAATTTTGCTACATAATATAATAAAAATGAAAAAACAATAATAAAAAGAATATTTAGATTTCATTAATACGTGGTATATACCACGTATTAATTTATGAATAGAGGTGTTAGTTGTTGAGTAATATTATAGATAAATATGTAGAAGGATATATAAGAAGTTTATTACCTAAAAATCAAGGAATATTAAAAGATATAGAAGATAGAGCAATTAAGAATAACATTCCTATCATACATGGAGAAGTTGCTAACTTGCTAAAAATTATTATAAATATTTCTAAAAGCAAAAAAATATTAGAAATAGGCACAGCAATAGGTTATTCTGCTATTATATTATGTCAAGCAGCTGGAGATTATGCTCATATAAGTACTATAGAATTAAATGAAGAAAGAGCTCAGGAAGCAAAATATAATATAAAAAGAATGGGTTTAGAAAATAATATACAAGTTATTCAAGGAGATGCTATGGAAGTTTTGAATTTTCTAGATGAAAAATATGATTTAATTTTTTTAGATGGAGCAAAGGGACATTATCAGGAAATACTAGAAAAGTCCATAGATTTACTGAAAAATCAAGGGGTATTAATATCAGACAATGTATTGTTTAAAGGCATGGTGGCAAATGATAATTTAGTTGTAAGAAGAAAAAGAACAATTGTTAATAGAATGAGAAATTATTTAGAATATATATGTAATCATCCCAAATTACAGACATCGGTAATACCCATAGGCGATGGAGTTGCTATAAGTTATAAAAAAATGGAGGAATAAATATGAAAAAAGTGGAATTACTAGCACCAGCAGGAGATTTAGAAAGATTAAAAACAGCTATAATTTATGGTGCAGATGCTGTTTATTTAGGTGGACAGATATTTAGTATGCGAGCTGCTGCAAAAAACTTTTCAATGAATGATTTAAAAGAGGGAATTGATTTTGCACATAAACATGGTGTAAGAGTATTTCTTACAGCAAATATAATCCCACATAATGACGATTTAGACGGATTTCCTGAATATCTAAGACAAGTATCAGAGCTAGGTATTGATGCAATAATTGTATCGGATCCAGGAACATTTAATATAGTTAAAGAAACAATACCTGATATGGAAATTCATATAAGTACACAGGCTAATAATACGAATTATCATACAGTAAATTTTTGGTATAAGTTAGGTGCTAAGAGAATAGTACTAGCTAGAGAGTTGTCTTTTAAAGAGATTAAAGAAATTAAAGAAAATGTACCAGAAGATATGGATTTAGAAGCATTTGTACATGGAGCCATGTGCATGTCATATTCAGGAAGATGCTTATTAAGTAATTATATGATAGAAAGAGATGCAAACCGTGGTGAGTGTGCACATCCTTGCAGGTGGAAGTATTATCTAGTAGAAGAAAAGAGACCAAGAGAATATATGCCTATTATAGAAGATGAGCATGGAACATATATTATGAATTCTAAAGATTTATGCATGATAGAATATATACCAGAAATTATAGAATCAGGTATTAATAGTCTTAAAATAGAAGGTAGAATGAAAACCACACATTATGTAGCTACTGTTGTAAGGGCATATCGTATGGCCATAGATAGTTATTATGAAAATCCAGAGGAATGGAAAGTGGAACCTACTTGGATGGATGAAATAAGAAAGGCTAGCTATAGAGAATTTACAACAGGATTTTATATAAAGAAACCTGATAATAATGAACAGATTTATGAGAATCAATCCTATGATAGAAAATATGATTTTATAGGTATTGTAAGAGATTATAATAAGAATACACAAATAGTAACTGTAGAACAGAGAAATCGCTTTTTTGTTGGAGACAAAATTGAAATTTTTGGTCCAGATAAGGAAACATTTAATACAGTTATAGAACAAATGTGGGATGAGGAAGGAAATGAAATAGAAGTAGCACCTCATCCACAACAAATTGTCAAATTTAAAATTGCTGAAGAAGTAAAACCATATTATTTAGTTAGAAAAGAAAAAATATAAATAAAAAATAAATTTGAATAAAGATTAATCCTCTATGTATTTGGTGATAATAATAGAAAATACATAGGGGGTTTTTTTATGACAAAAAGACATAATGAAAAAAATATAGTTTACATAAAAAGATTACAGTCAATCAAAATAATTGCTATGCTATTATTAATTTCATTAATTATAAGATTATTTTACATACAGATTTTTAAACATGAATTCTATATAGCACAAATCAAAAAACAACAACAAATATTAATACCATTAGATAATGGGAGAGGAATTATTTATGATAAAAATTTAATTCCACTTACGGATAGGGAAGATAAAAAATTTGCAATTATATCACCACGATTATTTAATATAAATAAAAGAAATTTAGAATTATTAAGTAAAATATCTGATGAAGATAAAAAAAAATTAATTACAAAAATTGAGAAATCAAAGCAATTTGTAGAAATCCCCATAAATAATATTGAAGAAATAGAAAGAGAAATAATAAATACTCCGGGATTATTTATTATAGAAAAAAAACAACGTTATGAAGATAAACAAATACTAAATCATACTATAGGATATATCAATCAAATTGATAAAAGTGGTATGGCAGGTATAGAAAAAAGCCTAGATAATATATTAAATGCAAACTTAGTAAAGAATTTAGCATTAACAGTAGATGGGTACAATGATATATTGCCAGGTGGTATAACTAATGTAAATAATCCTTTAGGAAGAAAAAATATTAGATTGACAATTGATTATTATATACAAAAAATATCTGAAGAAATAATAGATAAGAAAAATCTAAAAGGGACAATTATTATATCAGATGTAAAAACAGGAGAATTATTAGCAATTGTAAGTAGGCCAGATTATAATCCTAATCAAATATCAAAACATATAAACAGTAATGGTGATGAACTATATAATAAGGCATTACAAATGAGTTTTCCCCCAGGATCAATTTTTAAAATAATTCTCGTAGCTGAGGCTTTAGAGAAAGGTGTAGTAAATTTAGATGAAATATTTTACTGTAAGGGTTATGAGGATATAGGTAATATATCCATAAAATGCAGCTCATGTTCCCAAGATGAGATAAATGTTATAAGTTTTAAAGAGGCCTTTGCTAAATCTTGTAATTCCACTTTCATTCAGTTAGGAAAGAATTTGGGATCAGAAAACATAATTAATATGGCTAAAAAATTAAGTTTTGGTGAAGTTATAGATATTGGTTTACCAGGAGAAATAAAAGGGAGATTACCTGAAGGTGATGAGTTATTAGGTCCTGCTATTGGTAATATTTCTATAGGACAAGGTATATTGTCGGTAACACCATTACAAGTTAATCAAATGACACAGATTATAGCTAATAATGGGAAAAAAGTTCCTCTTACATTATTTAAAGGTATACTTATAGATGAATATATTGTTGAAGAATTTAAAACTAAGGATAGTGAACAAATATTATCAAAAGAAAAAAATAAAAAAATACAAGAATTAATGGAATCAGTTATGTTAGATGGTACTGGAAAAAATATTGGAGAATTATCAAATACTGTAGCTGGAAAGACAGGAACAGCTCAGGCAACGGATAAAGGTAGAAAAGTACTACACGCTTGGTTTACTGGATATTATCCAATACAAGAGCCCAAATATTCTATAACTATATTAATTCAAGATGGAGGAGTATCTA
Organism: Clostridiales bacterium; assembly: GCA_012521085.1. Taxonomy (GTDB): domain Bacteria; phylum Bacillota; class Clostridia; order Peptostreptococcales; family Natronincolaceae; genus JAAYNB01. Next base: position 12,884 of record JAAYNB010000030.1, read on the forward strand.
GTACTGTAGCTGTTCCTGTGCTTAAAGAAATATTAGAAAATATGATAGCCAATGGATATTAATATATTAAATAAATGAATACTTATTTTATATATATTTTTATTGAAGTACATGCACAAATTATTCCCTTAAAACATATTATTTAAAGTGACCTAATATATAGGTTTTAGGGGGATGATAAAGATGTTTGCATTCGCAAGTGAAATACTAAGCAATATAACCAAGCCATTATTCTTTGGTTTAGCCTATGTTTCTAATAATGCTTCCTTTCCTCAACCTTTAAGTTCTGAAGAAGAAGAAAAATATTTAAAACTCTATGAGGAAGGAGATGAAGATGCAAGAAATATATTAATAGAAAGGAATTTAAGACTAGTAGCACATATTGTAAAAAAATATGGAAATATAGGTATAGATACAGATGATTTAATTTCAATAGGAACTATAGGGTTAATAAAAGGAATCAATACTTTCGATAGACAAAAAGGTGTAAGACTGGCTACATATGCAGCACGTTGCATAGAAAATGAAATATTAATGACTATTCGATCAAATAAAAAAATAAAGACAGAAGTATCCCTACAAGATCCTATAGGAGTAGATAAAGAAGGCAATGCAATATCCCTCATAGATATTTTAGGAACAGATCCTGATGAAGTTTTAAATACAGTTGAATTAAAAATACAAATAAAGAATTTATATAGAAAGATGGCAAAAGTTCTAAAGGATAGAGAATTAACTGTCTTAAAATTAAGATATGGTATTACAAATGAAGGGAAAAAAACCCAAATGGAAATAGCAAAATTATTAGGAATATCTAGATCATATGTTTCAAGAATTGAAAAAAGGGCAATAAAGAAGTTAAATAAAGCTTTAAATAGAAGTAATTAAATGATTTTTATTTTTTAGAGATAAAGACTTGTATTTTATAAATTGTGTTTTTGGAAATAATAATGATATTGTAATCTTTCACAAATAAAACAATATACAGTATAATGAAATAGAAAACTAAATATATTTAACCAAACTATCAAGAGTTAGGGTAGAGAGTTAGCTCAATGACCCTATACCAACCTGCTTTATAAAGAAAGTAAGGTGGTTCTGCTAACAACGATAAGGAGGTGAAATAGATGATCTATATTGAATATTATCCTTCTTAACATTGTTAGGGAGGATTTTTGTTTTAAAAAATAATTGAAAGGATGGAGAATATGAAAAAAATAAAAGGTGTAAGAGTAGAAGATATCATAAAGGATATGACTCCAGAAGAATTAGAGAGATTTAAAAAAGAAAGGTATGAGAAATTTATAAAGCCTTTGATGGAAATGAATATAAAATCTCTTTATGAGCTTAAAGAAATACACTTAAATAAAGATTTAAAAATTTAAAATGATAAAAATTAGAGAAAAATATGATGTTATAGGCATAAAAATTTAAATATGTACCAAGAAAAACATATTTTCCTCCAGCTATATTTTTTAATTAATATAGTCGGAGGGAAAAATTGCTTAAAAGGTTTAATTTATAATAATCTTAAAAAGAATTATAAATAATTAATTAAGTATAATTCTTAGATTTAAAACTCCACATGACATTTAAAAAAATAATAATATTTCATATAAAATAAATTTGAAAATAGAATACATAGGAATAAAAAAAATTCATAATCTTATAATGAAAGGGGGAAATAATATGCAAAATGAATTTATGACAATAGAAACATTGACCACATTTACAGGTCTGGTTGCATCCGTATCTATAATTGTACAGTTTACAAAATCCATAATAAAAAGGAATTTTAATGATGGGGCAGTGAGAATTTATGCTTTTTTAATAGCTTTATGCCTTACATTTATTTTTGCTAGGACTGATCAAGGGTTAAAAGGTTTCCTTACAACTTTGATAAATGCTGTATTAATTACAATGACTAGTATGGGAGCTTATGAAGGTATTTCAGATCCGCTAGCAAGAAAAACTAGAAGGTAAGTAAATGTATTATATAGTTATTATTTGTTTTTAACACAGAAATTTTCTTGTAAAAAGAAATAATATGTAGAAAAATATAAAATAATTCTCTAAGATGTTGAAATATGCTTATTTCCAAGGAAATAAGCATATTTACTAATGAATTATTATTTTCTCGTAGTAAGTATATAAAGAAATTTATGGTATAATAATTATAAAATAAATATTATAAGAAATAAGATAATTATATGATAATACAATAGGATCTTGGAGTGAAATTAACATGTCAAAAAATAAATATTCTAAGCAAATGAGAACCTGTAAAAGATGTAAAATAGCTATCCATGAAAATTCATTATATGACTATTGTCCAACTTGTTATAAAAAAATTCAGGATGTTTTTGATAAGATAAGAGAATACTTAAGAAAGTATCCTGGAGCAACTGCATATGAGATGGAACAAAGACTTAGAATTCCGGTACATATTATAAAAGGTTTTATTAAAGAGGGACGTCTAATTGAGATTCCAAATGAATATTTAAATGTTGAATGTTTACGTTGTAAATGCCTATTATTATCTGCTCATCATAAATATTGTCCAAGTTGTGAGGTTGAAATATATAAGGAAATAGAAATAGCTAAACAAACATTAAAACAATCTCCTGAGAAAGATGATTTAAAAGGGAAGATGCATTTAAGAACTTATATTAAAGATAATAGATAATATTGGGATTAGGATACTATACATTGTAATAAGACATAATTATGAGGTGATTAAATGAAATTATTAACCCCAGATTTACATGCAGAGTCAATTCTACATATAGATTTAGATAAATTAAAAAAGAAAAATATAAAGGGATTGATTATTGATATAGATAACACACTAGTAGCTTGGGATATTAAATCTGCCAATGACATAACAAAGAAATGGTTATTAAAATTAAAAGAAAAAGGTTTTAAAGTCTGTCTTGTATCTAACAATACAGAAGACAGAGTAGTAAAATTTAATGAAGAATTAAAATTATTAGCCATTCATAATGCTGTTAAACCTAGAAGGAAGTCTTTTAGAAAAGCTATGGAAATGATGGGAACTAATATATCTAATACAGCCATTATAGGCGATCAAATTTTTACTGATGTATTAGGAGGAAATAGAATAGGTATATATACCATATTAGTAACTCCTATTGAAAGTAAAGAATTTTGGTGGACAACATTTGTAAGAAAGATAGAAAAACATGTTTTAAAGTTTGTATTAAAGAAGAAGCATATGGAAGAATAATTATAAAATTTTCTAAAATAATAAAATATTAATAAAATTTCATAAGAAAGTCAAAAAAAGAAGGAAATTAAAATATTACGTAGAATTTTTTATTTACAAAGTATATCTTACTTAGATATACAATCATATAAAAAGCTAACAATAATGTGGTTATTGTACAATATTGTTAGCCTTTCCTATATTATGCTATAAAGTATAAAAGTAAATTAATATATTGAGGAAGGTGCTATAATGTTCAATAATATCAACATACGGTTAGGCGATTTATTAGTTAATTCTGAGCTAATAACAGAGGAACAATTGGAAATATGTTTAGAAATACAAAAAGAAAAAGGGTATAAATTAGGGGAAATTTTAATTGAGGAAGGTTTTGTCACCGAGAACCAAATTATTGAAGTTTTGGAATTTCAATTAGGTATACCTCATATGAATTTAAATAGATATTACATAAAGGAGAATGTACCTAAAAAAATCAATGAAGCTTTAGCACGTAAGCATATGGCCATACCTATTAATATAATTGATGGAAAGTTAGTTGTAGCTATGGCAGATCCATTGAATTTAGTAGCTATTGATGATATAAAATTGGCTACTGGTCTAGATGTTAATGTAGTAATATCTACAAAAAATGATATTTTATCAGCAATTGATAAATATTTTGACAATAGAGAAGAAGCTGAACAAGCTATAGAAGAATTCACTATACAGCAATTATCATCTGAAGTTGATGATAAAAATATGGAATTACAAGATGATATTAGTAATGCACCTGTTGTAAAATTAGTTAATACAATTATGAATCAGGCTGTGAGAACAAAGGCAAGTGATATACATATAGAGCCTTTTGAACATTATGTAAGGATTAGATTTCGTATTGATGGAGAATTAACTGAAATAATGACTCCATCTAAGGCAACTCATTCAGCCATTGTTACAAGGATTAAAATTATTAGTAAATTAGATATTTCTGAAAAGAGAATACCTCAGGATGGCCGAGTAGAGGTAATTATAGAAGATAGACCCATTGATATGCGTGTTTCCATCCTACCAACAGTTTTTGGAGAAAAAGTTGTCATACGCTTATTAGATAGAAGAAACGTCCTTATTAATAAAGAGGATTTAGGATTTTCTAAACATAATTTAAAACTATTTAATAAAATAATAAAAAATCCTACAGGAATAATTTTGGTAACTGGTCCAACTGGTAGTGGAAAAACAACTACATTATATACATTGTTAAAAGAATTAAACCAAATAAATAAAAATATTATAACAATAGAAGATCCAGTAGAATATAGACTAGATGGAATTAACCAAGTACAAGTCAATATTAAAGCAGGTCTAACTTTTGCCAATGGTCTAAGATCAATTTTAAGACAGGATCCGGATATTATGATGGTGGGAGAAATTAGAGATAAGGAAACAGCACAAATTGCAGTTCGTGCTGCAATCACAGGACATTTGGTTTTGAGCACTTTACATACCAATGATACTGTAAGTTCCATATCAAGACTTATAGATATGGGTATAGCCCCTTATTTACTCTCTTCAGCAGTTGTAGGAATTGTATCTCAAAGATTAGTAAAAAAAATTTGTCCATATTGTAAGATAGATTATAGAGCATCTGATGATGAAGTTCTATTATTAAATTTAGGAAGTGAGAATAATGAACAGATAGATACACTATATAAAGGAAAAGGATGTAACTCCTGTAATAATACAGGGTATTTAGGTAGGACAGCTATACATGAGATAATGATACTAAATAGGGAGATTAGAAATTTAGTAAATAAAAAAAGTACAAATGATGTTATAAAGGATAAAGCAATAGAAAATGGCATGATAACTCTCTATGAGTCCTGTAAATTCTTAGTTTTAGAAGGTATAACTACTATAAACGAATTATTAAGAGTAAGTTATAGTGTAGATATATAATATAAGAGGTGACAAGATTGAATATAATCGAATTATTATCAAAAGCTATAAAACTAAAAGCATCAGATGTACACCTCACTTCTGCTTCACCCCCGATATTCAGAATAAATGGAAAATTAATTCATGCATATGATGAAAAATTATCCCCAGAAGATACATCTAGAATAATACAAGAAATTATGAATCCGGATCAAATAAAAAGATTCAAAGAAAAAGGAGAATTAGATTTTTCATATGCATACCCTGGATTAGGTAGATTTAGAATCAATGCCTACAAACAAAGAGGTAGTTATAGTATGGCTATTAGAATAGTAACCTTTAAAATACCTACTATAGAAGAATTAGGTTTGCCTCCAATCATTAGAGAACTATCTAAAAAGCAGCGTGGTTTGATTTTAGTAACAGGGCCAACAGGTAGTGGAAAATCAACCACATTGGCTGCTATGATTGATTTTATGAATGATTATAGAAATGATCATATATTAACCCTAGAAGATCCTATAGAATATTTACATAAGCATAAAAATAGTATGGTTAATCAAAGGGAAATTGGAAATGATTCAAGTAACTTCAGAGATGCTTTAAGATCAGCTTTAAGACAAGATCCAGATGTTATTTTAGTAGGTGAGATGAGAGATTTGGAGACAATTAGTACAGCTATTACAGCAGCAGAAACAGGACATTTAGTTCTATCAACTCTACATACTATTGGCGCAGCGAAGACTATAGATAGGATTATTGATGCATTTCCTCCTCATCAACAACAACAGATTAAAGTACAATTATCTACTGTGTTAGAGGGTGTGATTTCACAACAATTATTACCAAAAATTAATGAGTCAGGAAGAATAGCTGCCTTTGAAATAATGGTTACCAATCCAGCTATTAGAAATCTAATCAGAGAAGGTAAAACCCATCAGATACAAACAATAATTCAGACAGGATCAAAATTTGATATGCAGACAATGGATGATTCATTAATAGAATTATATAGAAGACAAATTATAAATAAAGAAACATTGTTAAAGTATGCCATAGATATTGATATGATTCGACGTAAAATGGGTATATAGAATTCTATATATTTTTATAAATTCTGAAGGGGGGGAATGCT
>JAAYNB010000031.1 GCA_012521085.1 Clostridiales bacterium
AAATGTTCAAAAGATAAAAGAGGCCAGTATTAAAATAAAAGAGATAGCTGACCAGACAAATCTATTGGCACTTAATGCTAGTATAGAAGCTGCCAGAGTAGGAGAACATGGTAGGGGATTTGCTGTAGTAGCTGAAGAGATAAGAAAATTATCTGAAGAGTCTAATCAATTTACAATAGAGATTGAAGAAATCATAAAAGAATTATTATCAGGTTCTGAAAAGGCAGTGGATTTAATGAATCAATCAAATCAAGTGTCCAAATATCAAACAGAAAGTGTCAAGGATACTGGTGTTAAGTTCCAACAAATAAAAGGAGAAATAGAAGGAATTAAAAAAATTATAGATGAAATTAATGATAGTACTACCGTAATGGAAGCTAAAAAGAATGAATTAAAAGCAGTTGTAACTAATCTAAGTGCCATTGCCCAAGAAAATTATGCTAATACAGAGGAAGTAAGTGCTAGAGTAACAGAACAAAATAATAATATTCTACAATTAGAGGATTTAAGTAATCAATTAAGAGTAGTAGCAAAGAGTTTAAAGAATGAGTTAAATAGATTTAGTTAAATAATATATTAAGTACCTTTCATTGTAGAATAATTGTACAAATGATATAATCAAAATACTAGATATAATCCAAACATTACATATGTTTGAAAAATCTTATAATAAATTTATTATAAGATTTTTTTACCTAGGGGGGGAATACAAATGACAAATACTATGGATAATGATGGTAAAAGGACAAAGGGTTTAAATATTAGAAACATATTAATAATTTACTTTTCCATAATACTCTTAATATCATCTGCTATAACGGGATTTGCGAGTAATATGAAAAGTAAAGATATGCTTGTTAAAGAGATAGAAAAATCCCTAATATTATTAGCTGAGGAAGGGGCTAAGATAACTGAAAGCAGGGTAAAATCTCAGATGAATATATTGGAGACCATAGCTTTAATGGAGGATATCCAAAGTATGGATTTAGAGGTACAATTGCCAATACTAGAAAAATATATGGCTAATAGTGATTTTATAGGTATGGGTATATCTGATTTAAATGGTAATGTAAATTATACCAATGGAGATACTGCAAATTTGGGAGATAGGGATTATATACAAAGGGCATTAAAGGGTGAAAGTGCCATATCAGATTTAATAGTTAGTAGAGTGACAAATAATGTAGTATTAATGTATGCTGTTCCTATTATAAAAGATTCTCAAGTAGTAGGTGTCATAGTAGCCAGAAGAGATGGCAATGATTTAAGTAAAATTACAGATGATATGGGCTATGGTGAAACAGGATATGCCTATATGCTAAATCGTAAAGGAACTATTGTAGCACATCCTGATAAGGATAGGGTATTAAATCAGGAAAACCCAATAAAGGCAGCAGATGAACAAGAAGTTTTAAAGCCTGTAGCAGAACTTTTTAAAACAATTTTAGAAAATGAATCAGGAGTTACTAATTACACTTTCCAAGGTAATAAATTACATGTTGGATATGAACCAGTTGATGGAACTGAGTTTATAATTGCCACAGTAGGTTATGAGGACGAGATTTTATCCGGGATTCCAGAACTTAGAATGACCATAGCTTTTATAGTGTTTATAATATTTATAATCAGTACAGTACTCACCTTCTTCGTAGGTGGTTTAATAGTTTCTCCTATTATCAAATCTGTCAGACATTTGGAACAGATGTCCAAATTAGATATTAGACAAAATATTTCTGAAAAACTCATGAATAGAGGAGATGAATTAGGGGTTTTATCCAGAGCTGTACAGGTCCTTACTACACATTTAAAAGATGTTGTCAAAGAAGTACATATATCTTCAGAACAGGTTTTATCAACATCAAAAGAATTAACCAATGTAGCAGATGAATCTGCAGTTTCTTCAGAACAAATATCTAGAACTGTGGAAGAAATAGCAAGAGCTACTCAAGAACAGGCAGTAGATACAGAAAAGGGTGCAGAAAAAGCTATTTTATTAGGCAAGGCTATAGAAAAAGACCAAGAATATATGGAAAATCTAAATATTGCAGCAGCTAATGTTACTAATGCTGTAGATGATGGTTTAATAGAAATTGAAAATCTTTTAGAAATAACAGAGGAAAGTAATGAAGCGTCTAGTATTGTCCATGAAATTATATTAAAAACTGATGAAAGCTCTAATAAAATTGCAGAGGCCAGTAATTTAATAGCCTCCATTGCTGAACAAACCAACTTATTAGCTTTAAATGCAGCAATAGAAGCTGCAAGAGCAGGAGAACACGGTAGAGGATTTGCAGTTGTGGCAGATGAAATTAGAAAATTAGCAGAAGAATCACAGATATCTACTGAATCTATTAATGATATAGTAGATGAATTACAACATAATTCACAAAATGCTGTAAAAAATATTGAAAGGGTTTCAGAAATAGTTAAAGAGCAAATGGAAAGAACAATTAATACAAAGGATAAATATATATTGATATCAGAGGCTATGAAAGAAGCAGAGACAATTATTGAAGATTTAAATCTTTCAGGAAAAGAAATGGATATTATGAAAGATGATATACTAAGTACTTTAGAAAACTTATCTGCAACAGCACAAGAAAGTTCAGCAGCTACTGAAGAGATAACAGCATCCATGGAAGAAGAAACTGCAACTATAGAAGAAATAGCTAATATGAGTGAAGGATTGATGGAATTAGCAAATAATTTAAATACTATTATAGAAAGGTTTCAAATATAAAAATAATATTTAAAAAAGAATGTTGACCTTTATAATAACAGATGAATTTATAAAGGTCAACATTCTTTTTTAAATATTATTTTTATGTTTGAAACCTTTCTATAATAGTATTTAAATTATTTGCTAATTCCA
>JAAYNB010000032.1 GCA_012521085.1 Clostridiales bacterium
TACCTTAGGATTAGAAACACCTAAGTCCATAGAGGAATTAACCGATGTTTTCCGAGCATTTAAAACAAAGGATCCCAATGGTAATGGAGTGGCAGATGAGATACCACTGGTAATGGGACTAGATACTGGGTTTTATGATGTAAGCTATATTCTTCCTTTGTTTGGGGTACCTAGTGATCAGAATACTTGGTTATTCATCGATGACAACAAAAAGGTACAATTTACTCCTACACAAGAAGGTTTCCGTGAATGTATGGAATGGTTAAATCTATTATACAATGAGGAATTATTGGATAAGGAAGTTATTTCCCAAGATATTAATACTATTGAAGCAAAACTACAACAAGGTGGCAATGTTGGTTTCTTTACAGCATGGAGATTGACAGCCATGGGATTTGACAATGGTGTATTAAATGATAGTGTACTATATATGCCTGCAGGACCAGGAGGAAGAAAGGCAAGTATGTATAGGACCATGGAGATGGCTAAAAACGGTGCCTATATAACTACTACTAATAAAAATGTTCCAGCATCTATGCGCTGGTTAGATGCTTTACTGGAAACAGAAATGATGTTCTCCTTATATTATGGGCCTAAGGGTGAAGGCTGGGAATATAATGCTGAAAACGGCAAGATTGATTCCATTACAGTGGACCCCACAAGGGTTAAAAATTGTCTAGATGTTAATACCTTATTCTTTGCACCAGGTAAATATATCTCTGAAGTATTTAATATGTCACCACAGAGAATTGAGAAGACTAATTACTGCCTAGAGTATGATGCAGCAGGGGTTCTTCAAAAATACTCCAATGATTATTTAAGGCTAGCACCATTGACTTCAGAGCAGATTCAGACTCTAACTCTAAAGGAAACAGATATTGATAATGCAGTAGTAGAGCATATGGCTAAGTTTATTACTGGTGGTGTAACTGATGACAGTTGGAATTCATTCCTATCCATATTTGATAAAATGGGTATAGATGAATATATTCAGATATATCAAAATGCTATTGACCAGATTGAACTAAAATAATATTCTAAGAAAAGCGAGGGATGCTGCTGCCGCATGGTTACCATGGACAGCACAACCTTCGCTGACTTATTTAAAATAGTAGGTGTTGATTATGAAAAAATTACTGGGGGATTTAAGAGTAAAAAATCTGTTAAGTTATATTATAACCTTTAGTGCTATCATAGTACTAATTATTTTGGTTATGGGAACTTATTTATATCAATTTTATTATCGTACTATTTACAATGATTTTAAAAGTAGCAATAAATCTTATTTATCCTCTATTAGTACTCGTCATGAAAATGATATGGCCAGTATTTATGATATAATGCTTCAACTGGCCATGTCAGGTAGTAATGTGGAGTTTAAATTAGATGAAGCACCTTTAAAAAGTATTGAATTGAAAGAGCAGCTATATCGGTATGTATCTGTAAGCCAATTCTTCAATCAGATATTATTTTATTATCACAATGATATATATTTATATAATCATACTACATCCGTAGATATTAACAGATTTTTAGAGGAAGGCATCAAACTGGATCAGATCACTCAAGAGGAATTCTATGATTTACTAAATAGTAAAGAGGCTGGTTTGAAAATATTAAAGGAACAGAGGGCAGGGGGATATCTTCTAAGGGGCTACAGCGGCTTATTTACAGAAGAAGTGGTTATCTACCTATTACCTCTAGAGCCTAAGAAGAATAGTACTATTGTATATGTTGTTGATAATAAATTTTATGATAAGGTATTAAAAAGCCATGCAGAAGAACTTAGAAATAATTATATTTTTTATAAAGATCAATTAATAGTGTCTAGAGGAGATCTGAATATTGATAGCGGTATACTACTAGAGGAAATTAATAGCCGGAAAGAAAATCAATTTCAATGCTTAATTGACAATCAAAAGTATTTAGTCAGTGTAGAATATGGAGACAATGGCCTTTTATATACTACAGTACAATCAATGAGAATATTTCAAAATAAAATTGTTACTGGTCAATGGGGAATTTTATTTATTCTACTAATATGTAGCATACCGACTTCTCTGGTTATTGTGATTTTGTCCATGGGATTATCTAAAAAAGTACGAAGTATTAATGCCTTACTTAGTGAAGGAGAAGAAAATTCCTATGATTTAGACCAAATTGAAAGCGGAATTAGAACCTTGGTAGAGCATAATAAAGAAGTTAAAGAAGAAAGTGTTATATTACGTAGAACTAAGTTTATAAATAATTTTGTAAGAAATAAGTATGAAAGTAGAGAGGCTGTAATTGAAAACGGAGTTAAGGTTAATTCAAAAGTTGATAGAAAATACTACGGAATCGTTTTGATGGGAGACAGAGGTAATAGCAATGAGAGTAAGGCCCATAGGATGATGCTTGATTCCATAGGTCGAAAAACTAATGTAGATGGCTTTGGAATCCATCTGATAAGTAAAAATCAAAGTTTATTTGTTATCTTTGGTGATGATATTGGGGCAATGGATGCCTTATATGAGGAGTTATTTAAGATTGGGATTGAATACTGTGAAGATTTTATCATGGCAACCAGTGGTTATCATCAGGATTTCACAGAAGCATCTAAAGCCTATCTAGAAGCTGATACTGCCTTTGATAATAGGCTTTTGGTAGACAATAGTAGAATAATTCACTTTAAAGATATAGTAGTTAAAGAACAGGTCGACTTATTGCCTGATACATATATAAAGAGGTTAAAAAATGCCATAAGGACAGGGGACAAAGGGGAGGCTAAAATTGTTATTGATGATATATGTAACCATCTAAAAACCAGTGGCCAGTCCCTACTTACCTTCCGTATTCTATGTAATGATATTGCCCACATGATGATAAAAGAGTGGAATAAAAAGAATACTGATTTTGAAAATATATATAATGTATTTACCTTATCCCAGTGCTTGACAATACAAGA
>JAAYNB010000033.1 GCA_012521085.1 Clostridiales bacterium
AACTTAGAAAGAAGTATAAGAAATTTTGAAGAAAGAGGGTTTACAGCGGCAGATCTTCTAAATCTCCAAAACCAGTATAGAGATCAATTAACCACCTATATAACTTGGTATCAGCCAGTTACTAGACAACAGATGGCAGCATGGATAGCTAGAGCTTTACAGCTTGGTGGAACCTATAGTGGAGATATGAGCAAAATCTATGAATTTAGCGACATGAGACAAATAGACACAGAAAAAGCACCATTGATAGAGAGTTTATTACAAAGAGAAATTATGAGTGGAAAGAGCAGTACCCATTTTGCACCAAATGAAGCTATGACAAGGGCACAATTAGCACAGATAATGGCAAAGGTCCATGAAGATTTATTACCCATAAGAAATACTACTATAAAGGAAGGGAAAATTTTAGCCATAGAAGATTTAGAAGATAAGGGCATTAAAAAGAAGGTCATCACCCTTCACAATGCAGATGATAGCAAGAACCTAATTATTACAGAGGAAAATAATAGAGATTTCCCCGTACTTAGACTAGGAAAACTAGGACTATCCAAGGACCTATTAAAAGGAGATTGGGTAAAATACTATATAAGAAATAATGAAGTAATATTTGCAAAGGTAGAACCTAGTAAACTTAAAACAGTGCGTGGTTTTGTGGAAGTAGTATCCACAGATAATCAACAACTAGTTATGAGAGATTTCAATGACCAAAGACATATATTTAAAATACAACCCTTTGCTAAAATACAAATTAATGGCAAAGACACATTATTCAAAGATCTAATCTATGGATTAGAAGTAACAGTTACCACAGACAACCAAAGAGTTGTGGAGATACAGGGCTATCTAGAAGAAGATCCTGAGAGACATGGATATATTCCTCCTGGTAGTAAAACTAAGGTAGGGGATATTCTATTTATAGATAAGGATTCAGTAGAACTAAGAGTAGATGGCAAGAGGGAAAAATATAGAATCACAGATGGTACACAAATACTCAGAAGTGATAGACCTGCCAATTTATTTGAAGTAAAAGAAGGAGATAGAGTAATACTATCCTTTGACGATATCTATAGTGCAGATATAGCCACACTTAGGGTAGAAGACCATGAAAGACATATAGAAGGAGTATATCGTGGGTCCATAGAACAGGTGAATTCTAGAAATAGAGAACTAATCTTGAAAAATCCCTATATATATAAAGATGGAAAATGGATAAAAGATTCCAAAGATCAGATTAAACTTAGGGCTGAAGGCAACATACTATATGAAGGAAGTAGACCAATACTACTAAATACATTGAACAATAGAAAAGACCAAGAAGCCTATGTGGCAGTGGAAAATAGCTATAATGTACCAAGAGTAGCAAAATTACTACTGAAAAATGGCTCATCAATATTATACGAAAGCAAAATCAGTGATATCAATTTTGCTACCAGCAAGATGATAGTAGACAACACAGCCTTCACATTCCACCCAGGTACAATAGTTATAAAAAACAATCGTTTAGTGGATAATATCAACCTAAACAAAGGACAGGGAGTATATGTGGCAGGAGATATTCTAAGGGGTAATAGAAATGCAGCTCTTATAGCCATAGAATACACAGGTATATTAGATGAACGTGTAGACAGTACTAGATTAGTAATATATAGAGGAACAGTGGCAGACATCCATCATTATGGTGTAACCCTAGGCAGATTAGGCTATAGACTAGACTATCTAAAACTTGAAGATAATCAATGGGAAGAATACAGAGGCAATCGTAAGATGACTCTCACAGAGGATACATTTATATTTGATAGTGATATCCAAAAAGAAATAGACCCATCCCATTTCATAGACACCAGATATATTGATCCAGAGGATATAGAAGATAGAGAAATAAGAGAAAGAATAGAAGATAAGTTCTATCTAGATAAGACAGCCTACTTTGTAGTAAAAGAAACCTATGTAGATGGAGATGTATACGAAGAAGTATTAGCATTGAACCTAACTCCTACAGAGACATACAGAGGAGGCAGACTTCATACAGAACACAGTGCCATGGGAGAAATCCAATCAGTAGACATGGACAGTGGAAATATCACATTAAACAATGTAAGACACTGGAATAGTCTAAACAAGAGATGGGAAAGAGCTAGAGATTCAGAAACAATAGATATAGATAAAGCAGTTATTATAGTAAATGACCAACCAATAGACAAAGACCAACTTAATCTAATCAGAAGAAAAGGACAGGCATATATAATTAAAAACAAAAATACTTCCACTAGAGAAGAAGGATATGTAGTAATAATTGAACAGTAAAAAAATCCTTCCAGGGTCAAACTCATCCTGGCCCTGGAGGAATGACTATTGTATTGTCATTCTGAGTGTTAGCGAAGAATCCTATATTACAAGGAGGTAATTATGAAGAAAATAACAAGTTTAATATTGACAACCATCCTCCTATTATCCACCACACTCCAAGGCCATGCCCTTGAGATACCAGGATATGAAGGAGGGGTACAGAACGAGAGCAAATATAAAGAAGTAATATTCATTACAGGAGAACCAGTCATATTAGAAGGTGAAATCACCATTAGTGATAAAAGTAATAGAATCACCTACAACTATAAAAACATGAGTAATAAAGATGGTACAGTTACCATGACTAGAAATGTAACCCTGGATAAAGAAATCATATCCAATGGCAATGGCCAAAAACAAGAAATACTAACTCTAAGTAGATTTAGAGAGACCATCAATGCCAATGGAGTAAGATATGAAGCCAGTGAAAAACAATACCCATGGAGCCAATCTACAATCTATCATGAAAAGCCAGGAGTTACTTATTTTGCAGGTAATTGGGATGGTAGAAAAACCTATACCATTAACAGAAACCAAGGTACAGTACAAGTTCAAACCCAGGGTACCATAGTAGGTTATGATCAAAACTGGGGAGCAACCCAAACCCAAAGTATTAGCCACTTTATAGAATACGAGAAAAAGGGAACAGATGAAGAAGAACCTATTACATGGCAAGGTACAGTAGATGTAAATGTAGTACACAATAGAACCAAAGACCATCACTACGAAGTAAATGACCCTACCCAGATTAGCTTTAGAGGAGGATATCTACTTACAGAAAAAGAAGAAAACATAG
>JAAYNB010000034.1 GCA_012521085.1 Clostridiales bacterium
ATTTGTAATAAGGATTAAAATTACAAAATGACATCAAAGGGAAAACCATGGATATAAAAAACAAATATAACAATTTAATTAAAATAATAAAACCGTATTATAAGATAGCTGATGGATTTTCATTGAAATTTATACCAATGTTTTTAATAGTGTCAATTTTAACAAAAATAATACTAAAAGTAATTTTACATAAAGAAAGTACATCAAGACTAGCTGCTTTAATAATAATTATAATTGCTATACTGGTAAGCCTCCTATGGACAGACTTAGTTTTAAAATCTAATTTTTCGATTTTTGATAGACCACTAACCAAATATCTCAAAAAGCAAGCCTTATCTCTTAGGGGTACTGCAATCGTAATTTTTTATCTGATCTTAAGAGCTTTAGCATCTACGGAAACATCTGGTGACATAGTGATTGTATTTTCAAAAAAGCTTGTTGAATTTATATTTGCCATCTGTATAATTGTACTGATAATATCATTTATCATAATAGCATTTCGTAAAACAAAAAGGCCGATTAAAGATAGAAGATAAGGGGGGATGCTATTATGTTAACAGAGCTATTAGTTGTTTCGGGAGTAGGTGTATTATTATCTTTAGGACTGCTAATCCATTATCAACCGAAGATTAATAAAATAAAGAAACAATATGAAGAGTTTAATCAGAAGATTAAAGATAATATTAATAATATGTCCGAAGAAGAAAGGAAGTCATTTTTTGATACAATGTCAGCTGAAGCAGAAAACTTTTTTCAAGACATTTTATATGGTAACAATAATTTTATGGGAATAGAGCAATTTCATACTTCACAAATGCATTTTGAAGAAATTAATAATATAAAAGACCAGCAATTTCAAGAGTTCTCAAGATGGGCAATGGATATAAAATCTGTTACTGCATTTGACCATGGAGGGTATGTACAGGGACCTGGATTTAATCCATCTGATACTATGGCCCATGAGATACATCATGATTTTGGTAATAGCATGGATAATCACATGGATATGCATAATGGATTTTAAGATAATATATAATCTCACCAACCTCGTTCAAGCTTGCTATACAGCTTAAGTATTTCACAAGCGAAACATTTTCTCTATGATAAAATTCACGATAAACTCTCATAATCTCTATATAATCTCGCATAATAACTCCATAATAACTATAGAAGATAGCTACTTATATCAGTGGAAGTTGGTATAGAGGCAAACCTTATCAGGTATTGATTTATATTCTTGTATATCAAATAGCTTATGGTACAATGGTAGTAAAATAACCATTAAACTAATTAAAATTTAACTTTTAGAAAGAATATATTTTTGGAGTTACGATTAAGGAGCATAAGATGATACTAAAAAATAAAAGAATAGGATTGTTATGCTTAATATTGTGTATAATTTTCCTAGCAATTAGTTATAAAACACATGTAGAAAATAAGAGATTAAATAAAAAAAATTCTATTTCCTATAAGCAGATTAGTCAGAAAAAAGCTAAGGAAATGATGGATACAGATCAGGATTTAACAATTGTGGATGTACGTAGGTTAGATGAGTATGAAGAGGGTCATATTTCTGGTGCCGTATTATTTACAAATGAATTTATTACAGAAGAAACAGCTGCAGAAATGTTTCCTGATAAGGATCAGATACTTTTAATATACTGCAGAAGCGGTAACCGTAGTAAAGATGCATCAGAGAAGCTATCAAGTTATGGATATTCAAATGTATATGAGTTTGGTGGCATAATAACTTGGCCATATGAAATTGAATAGTAAGGCAAGGGTAATGTAAAGTGAATTATGAAAAATAGTCAAACAATTAGCTGTTATAGAAGCTTGATAATTGCCAGGTAAGTAGGAGAGGAGAAGTATGAATATTCAAATATTTGGAAAGAAGAAGTGCTTTGATTCAAAAAAGGCGGAACGTTATTTCAAAGAAAGGGGCATTAGATGCCAGGTTATAGATTTAATGGATAAAGGTATGAGTAAGGGGGAGTTTAACAATGTAAAGCAAGCGGTGGGTGGATATCAGAATATGCTTGATGATAAATGTAAGGATAAAGATTTGCTTGCATTATTTTATTATTTATCAGAGGAAGATAAAGAAGAGAAAATATTAGAAAACCAGATATTATTAAAAACACCAATAGTTCGTAATGGTAAACAGGCAACAGTAGGGTATCAGCCTGAGATATGGAAGAATTGGAAGTAATAGCATAAAAATAAATTGACATAATATAGCAGATATATTAATATTAAATTAAAAATTCTAACCACTTTATAGCATCTACTGATTTATTATTTGTGAGTTATTTTACTTTATATTAATTTTAGCTGCCTATGGATTATAGACATAATGAGCGATTTTGTGAGAAGAATTATACAGCTTCTGTGTATAAAATATAATCAAAAAGTATTGTGAGGTTTTTATGAAAAAGAGTGAAGTAAAATTATATAACTTAATTTTTCCAATATGGCTTTTGTGGTTGATACCAGTTACCTGGCTCATTGTTTTACCAGCAAATTTTATAATTGATTTGACAGTTATTGTGATTACAATGAAGTTTTTAAAAATACCTGACATTAAGGATAATGTAAAATTAATAATTTTTAAAGTGTGGATATTTGGCTTTCTTGCAGACTTTATAGGAACAGTTTCAATGTTTATAGTCAATATAGTAGATTTTGACTATCAATCAAAATTGGGTAGTTGGTGGTACAAAAATATTTCAAATCCAGTTAGCTATAATCCTTTTGAAAGTATCTATGCCCTATTATGGGTGACATTATCTTTGTTAATAACTGGTTTTTTTATCTATCTATTCAATTATAAATTTAGTCTTAATAAAACAAATTTAGATAAAAGTCAGCGGAAGAAAATTGCATTATCCCTGGCTATATTCACAGCGCCATATGTATTTTATATTCCCACTG
>JAAYNB010000035.1 GCA_012521085.1 Clostridiales bacterium
CTCCCATGTGGTCAATTTCCTCTAAATATAATCCATCTAATAATTGATCATGTTGTAACATAAACTCAATGGATGTATCTAATGCAGATAAAACATTAGTAGTGGTAGTTTGACCATGTTCCTCAGTATATTCTAATCTACCTTTGCTACTAATTCTAACACCCTTTTCTCCATAACCATACATATATACAAGAGCTCCACTGGTTTCTTTAATAGTTTTTACAAAATCCAGGCTATTGTTAAAGAATGATTTGACGCTTTCCTGAGTCTCTACCTCATTACTTGGATTTATTTGACTTTCCACAAAAAACATTTCAATTGGCCTATTATAATCTATTGGCATAATAATATCATTACCTGCATCACCAAACAATGGATAGTATCTAATGTGTTCTGAATCTCTAATATCATCTATCAATGTTAAGTTTAACTGATTTTCATCTGGCCTATCCAATCTTATTTCATATACATCTCCATGACTAGATTTTATATAAATTATTCCTCTACTTGGGGAAATTATAAGTATTTTTTTAATTTCCTCAATATTACTTACAATTTTATTGTCCACTGTATTAAATATGGATGATATTAGAACAGATGGAATATTATCACCAAATTCTAATTCTACAGATTTTAATCTACTGGATTCCCTATATTTTTCACCATCCACCTGTTGGATTTGTATATCTCTAAGAAAATAATCTTCCAGAACAGGAATTATTTTATACCAAATATCCATTATATTTTCTTCTACCCTTGTATAAAAACTATTGCCAAAGGCAATAGTTATATTTTTTGGTATCATTATTTGACTTTTAATTTGTGCATAGTCTTGTGAATCCTCACTAAAAATAGATGTTCTAGATTCTGCTAATTCCATAGGATTATAAAGCCAAATTTTCTGAGTGAATATAATGCTACTAATAACTAATAAGGTCAATATAAGAGTTTTTATCCCTTCTCTGTTCATTATAACCACTCCATTGATTATTAGTTATTACCTGTATTTACAATGCTCTTTAATGCATTGGTAGGTGAGCTTATTTTAGTATTTTGTAATTCTTCCTTTAACTCCTCTTTATCCTTCACTTCTATAATACGGCTAATAATCTCCTCTACTCCATCTTTATATACTGCTGTAAAATCAATTTTATTCAAACCTTTACTCAATTCAATTTCTACCCAATTTCTCTGTAAAGCTCCTATTTCTACTTCTATGGGATCAATGGCTAAAACATAGTTTTGTTTGGTCTTAGATACACTTGTATTATAATACACATCTATAGTAACCTTAGTTCCCTCTGGTCCTGTCAGGGTTAAGAATAAATCTTTTTCACTTGTTATCTTAGGCGTATTTACATTAAAAGTTTTTTCTTCTATTTTGGTCTCCTGGGAAACTTGAGCATTATTTGCATAAACACCCATTGACGATCCACTTATAATCAAAAGTATCATTGTACTTGCCATTAACTTTTTAAACATACTCATCCCTCCTATAATGGGCCTAATTCTACTTAATATCATTATATAGGATATATGTTACAATCATATTACAGTGAAATTAAAAGTAAATTACACATTAAATTTTTTTAAAGTCATGCTAAGGCAGTTACTTCCTCAGCAATTGGTAATGTGATTATAACCTTTGTACCTTTACCATTACTTGGACTAAATATCTCTATTTTACCACTATGTGCTTCCACAATTTCCTTAGCAATAGATAGACCTAGTCCTGTTCCACCCATTTCCCTAGATCTGGCCTTATCTACACGATAAAACCTTTCAAATATCCTAGATAAATCTTTATCTGGTATACCAATACCATTATCTTCTATAATAACCTTAGAAACATTGTTTTCTTTATATACACTTACATCAATTTTACCATGTTTATCTGTATATTTAATAGCATTACTTAAGATATTTAAAAATACTTGCTCCATACTATCTGTATCAATTAATACTGTTATAGGTTCTTCAAAGGTATTACAAATTAATTCTTGTTTTTTATTTTTTACAGATACATCTACTTTTAATACAGCATCTTTTATAATTTCATTAAGATCTGCTTCTACTTTATTCCATTTAGTTTGTTTGAACTCTATATTAGACAGACGTAATAAATCCTGTACCAACCTGGTCATACGATCAGCTTCACTCTCTACCACCTCTAAGAATTGGGTTGTCAATTCCTTGTCCTCAATGGCTCCATCTAACAATGTCTCTGTATAACTTTTTATGGTTGTCAAAGGAGTTTTTAGTTCATGAGACACATTGGCCACAAACTCTTTTCTCATATTTTCTAATTTTTCATATTCTGTTACGTCTTGTAATAAAACTACTAAACCTTCTAATTCCTCATCTTCTTTTATAATAGGTGCATACTTGGCTCTCAGTTTCATCCCCTTATCTATATCAATAATTTCATGACCATACCATTTTTCCTCCTTAGCTAAATAGTCCAAAGTCAATTTTTTATTTAAAGGGGAAAATACATCATCAAAACTCTTTTGAGTCAAATTTTGTCCACCTAATTTTAACATTCTAATAGCTGCTGGATTAGCATGAATAATCTTTCCATCAGCACTGGTTGCAATCAATCCATCTGCCATATTATTTATTATAGTATCAATTCTCTTTTTATCATTGGACATTTCCTGTAACACATCATTTAATCTGGCAGTTAAATAGTTGAACATACTAGCTAATTGACCTATCTCATCATTGGACTTCACCTCTACCACCTGATCAAAATCCCCCATGGCCATTTTTTCTGCCTTAATGGTTACATCATTAATAGGTCCTGTAATACTCTTTGCCAAAAGATATCCCAATACTACAGTAATTGCCAATGCCAATGTGGTGGCCCTAGTTAGGATGAGTTTAGATTGATTTAATGTTCTATGTATATCTTCCAAATCCTGCCTTAAATAGACTGCTCCATTTATTCGACTATGTTCATCATAGAGGGGAAAGGCCATGTTTTTAGAACTCTTTTCACCTTCCCATCCTGATATAATATCCTTCTCACCTGTTTCTCCATTAAATGCAGATAATATGAGATCAGAATTTAATATGTACATGGCATTTTCATTTAAATATGAAGGGTTGGTACTTGATATGATAGTAAAATTATTATTTTTTTCTATTATATAGATTTCCATACCCACCTGTTCATAAAGACTGATATTGCTCTGTACTTCTGATTTATTATCTGCCCAATCTATACCCTCCAAGGTGGTCATTATACTACCAGCTATCTGGCTCAAATTACCACTGACCACACCTAAGTGATATTGTTGGAACTGTTGTATTAAAAAAACACTAATAATAACCATTACCATGAATACTAATAAAAAATATAATAATATGAATTTAAATCTTATACTTTTAAACATATTACGCCCTCCTAAAGTAATAACCCACTCCTCGTTTTGTTAGTATATACTTAGGATTACTTGCGTGATCTTCAACCTTTTCTCTAAGTCTTCTAATAGTCACATCTACAGTCCTTATATCTCCATAGTATTCATATCCCCATACTTCTTTTAAAAGTTGTTCCCTAGTAAAAACTTGTTCCGGCTGTGCCGCCAAGAATTTTAAAAGTTCAAATTCCCTAGAAGTTAATTCCACCACTTCACCATATTTTTTAACCTCATATTTATTAAAATCTATTGTCAAAGATCCTGATATAATTACAATATTCTTTCTATCTTCTACAGGGGTATTTACTCGCCTTAAATTGGCTTTAACTCTAGCCAAAAGTTCTCTCATACCAAAGGGCTTTGTAATATAATCATCTGCGCCCATTTCTAGACCTAAGACCTTGTCTACTTCTTCCTCTTTTGCAGTCAACATCAATATAGGTGTGGTATATGTCTCCCGTACTTTTCTACATACTTGAAAACCATCTAATTTAGGTAGCATAACATCTAGTAATATTAGATCTGGATTATAATTTGATACTTTGTTCAACGCCTCTTCTCCGTCATAGGCTATCTCAACTTTATAGCCTTCCTTTTGCAAATTGAATTTTAATATATCTGCTATTGGCTTCTCATCTTCTACAACTAATATTTTAGTATCCATATATTATCCACTCCATTTTTTATATAAAATAACATTATATTTTTATCTATTCTTGTAGCATAGATAAAATCCATTTAAAATACAGGATATATTTTATAATCATATATCTGATATAATATTAAAAATTACTATTTAAAATATTATAACATACAAATTAATTAACTACTATCAAGTAATTTTTCTTTAGATATATCTTAAAATACAAATAACTCCTTTAAAAATTAAAGGAGTTATTTGTATTTGTATATATATTTATTTTATTAGAAAAATCAAGTTTTTTCAAATTCTAATATTTTACAAATTGTGATGGATTAACGGGAACACCATTTTTTCTCACTTCAAAATGTAAATGCGGTCCTGTACTTCTACCAGTATTACCCACATTAGCTATATGTTGTCCCTTATATACTCTATCACCTTGTTTTACATGTATCTTACTGGCATGAGCATAATATGTCTGATATCCATTTTCATGGTCTATAATCACCAATTTGCCATAGGCACCTTTAGTCCCAGCAAAGGACACTCTCCCTGCATCTGCAGCAGTTATATGTGTTCCTATAGGTGCACCAATATCTATACCCTCATGTCTTCTACCCCATCTCATTCCAAAACCAGATGTGAGTCTACCCCTAGTAGGTCTTGCAAAGGTTCCAGTAGCTACAGTTAATGGTCTTTCCTTAGTACCTTCCGCAATTACCCTAGTTACAGGTTCTTTTAATATTTTTTCTTCTAATACTTCCCTATCTACTTCTACACCATTTTCCTTGATTAAATAACCTTTTATTTCCCTTTCACCTTCTAAACCTTGGGCAATAATCTTTTTATCACCCTCATAAAGGGAATCTGTTGGTTGTGTTTCTGTTTCAAAGGGTATTTCTTCTGTAAGTTCAACATATTCCTTTGTTACCACTGTCAAATATGGTTTAGGAACAATAAGGCTAATCTCCTGACCTATTTGTAATCTTTCTGGCACCAGGCCTGGATTAGCAGCATGAATATCTTCCATTGGAATACCATATGATTTGGCAATTGTCCAAGTGTTTTCCCCAGCCTCTACCACATGTATGGC
The DNA here is from genome assembly GCA_012521085.1 of Clostridiales bacterium. GTDB lineage: Bacteria > Bacillota > Clostridia > Peptostreptococcales > Natronincolaceae > JAAYNB01. The sequence continues at coordinate 5,162 of JAAYNB010000035.1, forward strand.
TTCCTCATCTGTTCCCTTTATTAGGAAATTAAGAATTTCTTCTTCATCTTTAATTTCCTCAATACCTCTAGCCACTTCCTCAATGTTGACTTTTTCTTTAAAATCAATAGCTTCATAATCAGTATCTTCATCTACATATGAAAGTTTTATTTCCTCCAATATGGATTTGGCAATTGCCTTATCCTTGACACATCCTATTTCTTCCCCATCTACAACTAAAGCATATGCTTTTACTTTCATATCCATTTGCTTTTTAATATTGTATATAATGTCCTGTGTCTTGGTAAGCTCATCATCCTTGGCTTTTACCTCTAGTATCTCAACATCCTCTGGCATGACAAACTCATGTCCATATAATGTCTTAATTTCTTTTTTTATGGCATCTACTGCCTCTTTAAATTCATCTTCTGTTCTGACAATACCAAGAACCTTACCATCCATTTTTATTTCATAAGCTATTGGGGAATAGTTTTTGGTATAACCAATGACACTGACTAGAAGCACAGCGGTAATTCCAACTGCTATATATGTAGTTTTCTTATTGTCTATATTCATTATGCCTTTAAATCTCTCTTTAAATCCTGAATATGCACTAGTTATTTTAGTTTTACTTTCTGCAAGTAGTGGTTTTACTTTTGACTTATTATTCACATATGTCTGTTTTGTTTTGTCTTTTACATCCTTACAAAACTTCATTATCCTTTGGTAAATTTCCATCTTAAGGTTTCCTCCCATTGGATTAGAAGTCCTAAATGGGCTTCTGCATTTTTCGTATTTTCCTGTACAAATGCTGAAAATACTAGGTTTTATAAAAACACTTATCCTGTCTTTTTCATTACCTTAATATTTTTGTAACAATCTTGTAACAATTCACCACCTATTATATACTACATATGTCTTATTATTCAAGTCCAAACTTATGTTCTTTTTTATCCAATTTCTAACTATTTGTGAATATATCATGTCCTTTTACAAGTTTTTTATTCCTTTTATTTTATCTGAATTATTATAGTCATAAATTAAATATGATATACTGTTATTACTAATGAAATTAATTTGGAGTGATGTAAATGGGTTTTTTAAAAACCACTACTTCTATAGATTTAGGTGATACCCCTATAGAAAATATTTTTTTAGATGTCTATATGCCCATGGCAAATGGCACCTTTGTCAAAGTGTATTTATTAGCTTATAAATATGCTTGTGATAAAGATATGGGTATGAATGTAACAAATCAAACCATAGCAAATAATTTAAACATACCTTTAGCAGATGTACTATCTGCCTGGGACTTCTGGGAAGAAAAAGGTATTATAAAAAAAATTCCTAAATCCTCCGATGATCCTTGGGATTATACAGTGGAGTTTTTTAGTCTAAAACAATTATATATAGATAATAACTACAAATCTATTCAAGACATTCAAAGCGAAAAGGCTGAGGAGTTGGAAGATACTCCTATATATACTGCCACAACCAAAGATTTATTAGAAGCCAATAAAATTCCTGAAATAAAAGAGATGTTTCGAGATATTAATGATATTATCAGTAGACCTTTAGTTCCCAATGAAAAAATGCAGATACTAGAATGGTTCCAAGATTATAATATTGATCCACCCTTTGTAGTAAAGGCATATGGCTATTGTAGATATAAAAAAAATGTAAAAAATATTAATTATGTATCCGCTGTCATAAGGGATTGGTACGACAGAGGTATATCCACTGTAGAACAACTAGAAGAATACCTATTAAGTCAAGGTGAACGCTATGGCAATTATAGTAGTATTTTTAGGGCCATGGGTTTTGGATCTAGGACACCATCGGAAATTGAAATAAAAATTATGAACAAATGGTTAGATGAATACAAATATGACATGGATATTATATTAAAGGCCTGTGAAAACTGTAGTAAAACCTCAAATCCCAATATGAATTATATTGATAAGATAGTATCTAATTGGTATGAAGCAGGTGTAAAAACTCTAGAGGATGTTCCTAAGGTAGAAAAAATAGCAAAACCCAACACCTCAAATGAAAAACCTGCTCCTAGTATATCTAAAGTTAAGACCAAGTTTCATTTAAATAATAGTAGAGGCTCTAAATACAATGCTGATGAATTAGAAAAACTACTATTAAATCGTAATAAAGCTCCAAAATAGGAGGTGCAAATATATGAAAGATAAATTTATGAGGGATATTTTACTGGAATATGAGAGAAAAAGAGATGCCAATAAAAAACGTAGAGAAGACCGTATTGCGGATATCTATAGAAGAGTACCTGAAATAAAGCTAATAGATGATGAAATAAAAAAAGTGGGACTTTCCCTATCAAGGGCATTGATTAATGATCCTGAAAATTCTCATAAACATTTAGAAAAACTAAAGAACAAATTGGAACAACTAAGCCAGGATAAGGCCTTCCTTTTAACAGAAAACAATATACCCCTAGAATATCTAGATGAAGAGTATCATTGTAATATGTGTAAGGATACAGGTTTTATCTCCAATGGGGAAAAATGTAATTGCTTTAAACAGCAGATAATCAATCATACCTATTCCATGTCCAACATTAAAAATATACTGGAAAAAGAGAATTTCCAAACCTTTGATATAAACCTATTTTCCAATGAGGCTTTTGAAGACCAAGTAAATACTCCCAGAGAAAATATGATGTATATATTAAATGTCTGTGAAGGATTTGTATTTAATTTTGAACATGAAAATGAGGAAAATTTATTATTCTATGGACCTACAGGTTTAGGTAAAACCTTTTTAGCCAATTGTATTGCCAAATCCCTATTGGATAAAGGAAAAATGGTAATATATCAAACTGCTTTTAAAATATTTGAACTTTTAGAAGAAATTCGCTTTCATAATACTAAGGATAGAGAGGAATCCAGTTTACTCTTTGAAGCAGATTTATTAATCATAGATGATTTAGGTACGGAACTGACAAATACATTTACCAATAGTGAGCTTTTTAATATTATCAACAGCCGACTATTAGCCAATAAAAAAACCATCATATCTACCAATTTAACACCAAAGGAAATAATAGATAGATATGATGATAGAATTTCTTCCCGCCTCTTTTCTAAATTTACCATGTTAAAATTTTATGGCAAAGATTTGAGATGGGAATAAAGAAAACCTTACATCAAAATTGATGTAAGGTTTTTTAGCCCAAAAAACCAACAAAACCCAGTAATCCTAACTGAGTTCCGCTGAATATAATTTATAATGGTGACCCATCCGCGACTCGAACGCGGGACTCCCTGATTAAAAGTCAGGTGCTCTACCGACTGAGCTAATGGGTCATGTATTTGTTCAACAATTATAAATAATACTATATAAAACTTACCTTGTCAACGCTTTTTTTGAAAATAATTATTTTCTTAATATTTTAACTAAATTAAAGGTTTGTCCACATTATCCAAGGGATATGCACAGGTGTTCGGTGGATAATGTGGATAACTTCTTTAATATTTTATTCATTATATCTATATTTCTCATAATCCAAAAACTTTTGATACTCTCCTGACCATAAAAGTTCTATGGTCCCTGTTTCTCCATGTCTGTGTTTTGATATAATTACTTCTGCTATATTTTTTTTATCACTATCTGGATAGTAGTATTCATCCCTATATAAAAACATGACCATGTCTGCATCCTGTTCTATGGCACCAGATTCCCTTAAATCTGATAATATGGGGCGATGATCTGCCCTTAATTCCACTGCCCTAGAAAGCTGTGATAGGGCTATAACTGGACAATCCAATTCCTTAGCCATTATTTTTAAATTCCTAGATATGCTGGAGATTTCCTGCTGTCTGTTTTCCGACCTTCCATCTCCCTCCATTAATTGCAGATAATCTATTAATACCAGATCTAAACCAGATTCTAATTTCAATCGTCTACATTTTGAACGCATTTCTGCCACAGATATACCAGGTGTATCATCAAAATATATTTTGGCCTGTGATAATGGAATCATAGCTTGGGCAATTTTACCCCATTCCTTTTCATCTAAATGTCCATTTTGTATTTTATTTAATTCCACCATGGATTCTGCTGCCAACATTCTCAACATCAACTGTTCTTTAGACATTTCCAAACTAAATATGGCAACTGAAGCAGATGCTTTAATAGCAGCATTTTGTGCCAGATTCAGTGCAAAGGCAGATTTACCCATAGCCGGTCTAGCTGCAATTAATATTAAATCAGATTTTTGGAATCCACTGAGTTTTCTATCTAAATCTATAAAACCTGAAGTTAGACCTCTTATGGCCCTTTTATTTTCATAAAGGCTTTCTATTCTATCAAAGGTATCTGATAAAACTTTTTTAATAGGTGTAAACCCTTCCTGATAACGGTTTTGAGAAATATCATATATGTTTTTTTCTGCTGTTTCTAAAATAGTTGACACTTCCGTATCCGTAGAAAAACTCATATTGATAATATCTTCTGAGGATTTAATCAATCTTCTAAGAATGGATTTTTCCTGTACTATATCAGCATAATACCTTACATTGGCAGTAACAGGCACCGCCTCAGCTAAACTATTTATATATGGTATACCCCCTATGGCATCTAATGTTCCTCTTTTTTTAAGTTCTTCTGTCAGGGTTATTAAATCCACTGGCTCTTCCCTGTCAAATAAATTGTATATGGACTCAAATATTTCTTTATGAGCCTCATTATAAAAATCATCAGATTTTAAAATTTCCAATACGACAATAATATGTTCCCTATCCATTAACATGGAACCTAGGACTGATTGTTCAGCCTCTATACTATGAGGTGGTACTTTAAATGTATTAATTGTATCCATTTATAAAACCTCCAACTAAGAAGGTTGGAGATAATCCCCAACCTTAAGTCTTACTCCTCTATTACATGAACTTTTAATTTTGCTACTACACCGGGATGTACCCTTATTTCTAAGTTTTTCACACCTAATTCTCTAATTGGATCAGGTAGCACAATCTTTCTTCTATCTATTTTAATTCCATGTTTCTTATTCATAACATCTGCAATATCCTTAGATGTAACTGAACCAAAAAGCCTACCTGCTTCACCAGATTTAGCCTTTATTTCAACAGTTGTTTTTTCAATTTTAGCTGCCAATTCCTTAGCCTTTGCCAATTCCTCCTCTTCCTGTTGTTTTTGAGCCTTTTTTTGTTTCTCCAGCTCTTTCATATTAGCAGCATTAGCTTCTACTGCCAGATTTCTAGGAAATAGGTAGTTTCTAGCATATCCTGCACTTACATCTACCACATCTCCTTTCTCACCATGTCCTTTAACTCTATCTAATAAAATAACTTTCATTTTATTCTTCCTCCTCTTGAAAATATTCTTCTATGGCCATTTCTAATTGTTTCCGTGCCTCTTCTATATTAATATTTTCTAATTGAGCTCCTGCCAAGGTCAAGTGACCTCCTCCACCCAATTTTTCCAATATGACCTGCACATTAATATCTCCCATGGACCTACCACTTATAATTACCATTGTATCACTTTTTCTAGCTAATACAAAGGATGCTTCCACATCTTTAATTTCCAATAATTCATCAGCACCCTGTGCCACAACTAATTGAGAAACTTTCATATTTTCATCACATACAGATATGACTATATTATCTTTAAATCTCTTTGCCTTTTGTATTACTTCAGCTCTAGCTAGGATAGTAGCCATATCATTTTGGAAAAGTTGTTTTACATTTGTCATATCAGCACCAGCTCTCCTAAGGAGTGCAGCTGCTTCAAAGGTCCTAACTCCTGTTCTAAAAGTAAAGTTTTTAGTATCAATGGCTATCCCTGCCAACAATGCCTCAGCCTCTATTTTTTCCACACTTATTTTATCATCCATATAAAACAGTATTTCCGTTACCAATTCACTGGTGGAAGATACATAGGTTTCATGATAATCCAGTACTGTATTATCTATGAATTCAGTACCCTTTCTATGATGATCTATAACTACAATATTTTCTGTCCTCTTTAAAAGTTCTGGACATGCTGTAAAACTTGGTCTATGTGTATCAACAACTACTAAAAGTGATCCTCTTTCAATTTTAGATATGGCCTGTTCACAGTTTAAAAGGATATTTTTATACTCTTCCTTTCCTATAATTTTTTTATATAAAGAGTCAATACCGGAATTATTTCCTTCCAATACTATATAGGCTGTTTTTTTTCTATTCCTTGCAGCCCGATATATACCAAGGGCAGAGCCCAATGCATCTAAATCTGCATTTACATGTCCCATGACAAATACATTTTCACTTTGTTCCATCAATTGCCTAAGGGCATGAGATATTACTCTGGCCTTTACCTTTGTTCTCTTTTCCACAGCCTTTGTCCTGCCACCATAGAAACTAATTTTTTCGTTCTTTTTCACTGTAGCTTGATCTCCACCACGACCTAGGGACAAATCCTTGGACGCATTGGCAAATTCAGCATTTTCCAATGGAGTCATACCACCTGTACCAATACCCATGCTAAGAGTGATGGGAATTTTATTGCCCATATCAATTTCTCTGATTTCGTCTAATATATCAAACTTTTTATCTTCCAATTCTTCTAAAAATTTTCTTTCAAATACTATTATAAACTTATCATTTTCATATTTTTTTACAAAACCTTGAATTTTCTTTACCCACAGCCCTATTTTATGGTCTATCTCTGCAATTAATAATGGTCTTTTAGTTTCCTCTGTATCCTGCATTACTTCATCCAAATTATCTGCCTGTACTAAGGCCACCACCAATTCTTTTTCATAATGCTCTTTTTTTAATTCTTCATAATCAGTTTCATCTATCCAGTAGAGCATGATAATGTAATTTGACTTATTTTTATTATTGGTTTTAATAATGTTATACATTAACTTAAAGTGTTTATCATCAACTTTAACATGTACTGTATCCAGTTTTTCATCCCTAATATGGCTTAATTTAAAACCTGGTACAATTTTTTCAATATTTTCATCTAATATACGTTGATTATTGACAATTTCTAAAAATCTCTTATTATACCATTTAATTGTGCCATCAATTTCTATCATAGTTAATGGTATTGGCATATTTAAAATTGATTGACCTGTAGCCGAATCAATTTCTGAAGATAATCCTTCTATATACCTAGTCCACTCTGCCCTTATAATATTTGTGTTTTTATAATTATAGTAGAATAAATAGCCTAGGAGAATTATCCCAACAAGACCTATATACTTGTTATATATAGATATTATCCCAACTAATATCCCTATGATGATTATATGAACCTTTGTGTCTGGCACCAACATATTAAAAAATCTTGAATGACGCATGTTTCTTTGCCTCCCACAAATTTAAATTATTCCTTATTTCTAATTCTCCTTATATCTATAATTGAATCTGTAACTCCTAACATTGCTATTATTGTCATAAGTGGACTGATTAATATTAATAATATAATACTACTTACTCTTATAAATCTAGGTACTTTAGATTTTTTAAGTAAATAAGCTACTAAACTAATACCCTGTAAGAAAAATACCACTAAAAATATACTTGTAATGTTCAATATTAAAGCGCTATGTTTTAGGCCTTCTATATAACTGGTAAATACAGATAAAATAAAAATAATAAAAGAACCTAGTACAATATTTCTCGGTAATCTAAACTCACTAAATTCTCCTAAATAATAATCTGCCAATTGAAATCTATTTATGATTACAGAAGTCAAGTAGTAGTTTATAAATGCTCCCACCATGGATTGGATAATTACCATGGCCGGAACTATCATCATAAAATAATTTATTGCCTGTTTTAACTCTATAACTCCTATATCTAAATTAGTCAGCATATCACCCTGATGTTTTACCACTTCCTGTACCATATGTGCTATCTCATTTATAATATTTATACCACTAATAAGACTAATAAGCTGTATGAGAGCAAATATTGATAATGTAGAAATACCTGTCCCAAATCCTATAACCTCATATGGTTTATTACGTTTTTTAATACTATAACCCATGGACAATGCCAATGGTGAAGATAGCATAAAAATAAAAATACTATATATTGGTCCTGCCAAAAATCCTATTAAAAAACTTGTTACAATTAAAGATATGACAGTATATCTTGTCCCATGCCTAGTTGATAAAAGAATAAATGGTACTGGTAATATAATCAATGCCATATATAACATTGGGATATATAGAGTTCCTATTATAAAAAAAGTTACCATGGCAACTATTAATGCTGATTCAGTTAAAGCTTTTTTATGCCCAAATTCTGTCAAATTTAATTCACCTCTATCTATAATTTACTGCGGTCATTTAAATGTTCCTTTAAATCCGTCAAATCACCATACCATTTTTCTAAATGATGTTCTTCTAAAATCCCTATTTTTATTTTTTCAGCCAGATTTTTATCCATGGTATTATAATCAAAACCTAAACGTCTACCCAGTGTATAGGTAGCCAATAGAATATTTGTCAGGCATTCCAGTATTAATTCCTGACTGTTTCTAATACCCTTTGTCATGGTCTCAAATAATAAGGCTAGAGTATTTAAGAGTTCACATTTTAAAAAATCTATGGCCTTTAAGTTTTTACTAATATGACTTTTATTATCATTATTTTGGAACATTTTTCATACCCCTTTAAAAGTAAAAGACTTTATATATATTATATAATAAAAAAACAAAGAACTTCTCACTAAATGCTGATATTATTTAATTTTAACAGCAGTTCTTCAAAATTATATAAAAATACCAATAGTTTTATAATCTCATCTGTAGAATAATCATTGATATTTTCATGTTTTTTTACATTACTCTTTGCCTTTTGTATCTTTTTAGCAATGGTTTTTAGATTTATCTCCTCACCATTCTCTTTTTGTACCTCTGAAAGATTCTTATCCCAAGTATGAAGATTAATTAATAAACTATTAGCTTCCTCTAAATCCTTCCTCACTATATCTATAACATTGGCATTGATACCCTTTTCTATAACATCCTGTATATTTTGTAAATGCTGTAGGATTTCCTTCTCCATGTTGTGGCTAACTTGCATTTTTTTGTATTTACTATGGCCTTCAGGTATAACCTTTATTTCTTTTTCTTGAATTTCTATAAGTTTTTCAGATGTCAAAATGACTTCTTCAATTCTTTCTATCTGATTTTCCAATACATTAATCCTTTCCTCCTCATGATATAGGAGTACTTCTAGACATCTAATACTGTATTTTAATACATCTGTAAAATTTTTTTCCGTATCTTCCATAACTTTTTCATAATAATCTGGTGGATATATTATGTAATTCACAATAACAGCAATTATAATACCAATGGATGTATCCAAAGTTCTATGATATGCATAATTTATATAATCAGTTCTATCACTTATAAATATGGATATAAATACTACCGTACCTATAGTTATGGCTTCTGTCCAATTAAACTTGTTCATAATGACAATTAATATAATAGTCCCTAATCCTGCTAAAATAGGATTGCCTGGAGAAATATTTATAAATCCTATACCTATTATAGCACCCATAATAGTACCTAATAGTCTATCCAATCCTCTTTTCCATGAATCTGATACAGAAGGTTGCATCACAAGGATGGCTGCTATTACTGCATAGACAGGACTATCTATTTTTAATAAATTAGATACTATTAATGACAGAGTAACAGCTATACCTGTTTTCAAAGTTCTATGGCCTATTTTCATCTCCATCACCTTTTCCTATATCATTTTCCTTTGTACATATGTAATGATAATTATGCTCCTTCCATATTATATACTATTTAAAGGACTTATGATATATTTATTAACCCCATCTACAAAATCATTTGCAATATTATCAGGAGTATAACACCTGGTATACCTAAAAAGCCCACTACCAATGCATTAAATGGATTAATTACTATACCCATACCCCAAATTCCTCCAATTAAATTGACCAACAGCAAAGTAATACCACCGATTATACCATTCCAAATTAATTTTATTATTATTTTAAAAGGTATTACTAAAATAGAACCTATAATATATAACAGTATTAATCCCAGAGCATAGGCTAAGATTACACCTAATTCCAAACCCATTGTTTAACCTCCCATTCTTATAAATACCATATTTTATACAAAACCTCTTTATTATATATATTATCCTTTATTTTAAATAAACCTCTCATTTTTTATATTTTTTTGCAATAAGAAAGGAGCAGCAATAAATACTACCCCTATATTTTATCACAATATTGTATTTGATTGAATCTATACATCAATATAATTTTCTTTTAATACCCATTTCCTTTGCCTTTTTTAATAAATAAGTATATCTGGCCTTGGTTGCTTCCATATTATATATGGCATAATCTATTAAATCAGGGTCTGAAACATTTTGAAAAGTCCTTTCTGCATCCTGCCATTCTTCCCTGGCTTTTCTTATTATTTCTACAAACTCTTGATTTTTATCTAAATTCGTCTCACCCATCACCACAACCTCCTCAAGTTCTATAGTTTATTGTGATTTTATCCATTTTATATCTACTTATACTATAAAACCTGATACATTTTATTGGCATTTATACAATGTATATGCTGTGATGAAGGATTTTATGAACTTAAAAATCAAAATATACATTTTTTAGAATATAATTATCTTTTCCAATGAATATAATCTCCCCTGGAAAAATCAGGCACAAATCCAAATTCTCTAATGGATTTAGAAATACTATTGACACTTTCCGCTGCCTCACTATCAGTAGACAATTTATTATCATATAGAGCATAGTTCTTCCTATTATCCACTGGAGATAAATTTGGCATAATCACATTGGCACCAATTCTCAAGGCCTTTTCCCTCCCCTTAGGATCTATACTTCCCAAGGCTGTTGTAGCTGGTAATAGGGACTTAGGTAACAATAATCTGGTAAGGGCTAACATGAGTAATGTCATATGCACTGTACCTGCCTTTTCTTTAGCAAATACAGTATCCTTATGAGGTATAAAAGGTCCTATACCCACCATATGAGGGTTTAATTCTTTTAAAAACAGTAAATCCTCAGCCATATTTTCAATACTCTGATATGGTGAACCTACCATAAAACCTGCCCCCACCTGAAAACCCACATCCTTTAAATTATATAGACAATCTTTACGATGCTCAAATTCCATATTAGAAGGGTGTAGCTTATTGTAATGCTCAACTGTTGCAGATTCATGTCTTAATAAATATCTATCTGCTCCTGCCTCAAAATATTTTTTATAAGTCTCATATGATTTTTCACCTAAAGAAAGGGTAATGGCACAATCTGGATAAGAATTTTTGATAGTAGATATAATATCCACCATTATCTCATCAGTATAATATCCATCTTCCCCACCTTGGAGGACAAAAGTTCTAAAACCTAATTTATATCCCACTTTACAAGAATTTAAAATTTCCTCTTTAGACAATCTGTAACGCTTAACTTTATCATTATCTCTCCTAATTCCACAGTAAAGACAATCATTTTTACAATAATTACTTACTTCGATTAATCCCCTAAAAAATACTTTTTTACCATAATATTTCTCCCTGGTTTTAGCCGCATAATGTAAAAGCTTTGGATCTAAACTGTCCATATTATCTTTTATAACTTGAATTAACTCTGATTTTTCCAATGTATTTGTATTATATAATTTTTTAATCATAAGTCTTCACCTCATTTTTAAGATGAAAAATCTCACTACATCTTGGAAGTATTCCATTTAAATAGGCCAAAATAACTCCATAATTGGTAACTGGTATTCCCATATCTTCACAAAACCAAAGTCTAGTATGGACTGCTTTTTTATTCAACATACATGCACCACAGTGAATTACCAGATCATAATCACTTAAATTTCCTGGGAAATCATATCCTGAATAAAAATCAAATTTTAATTCCTTCCCTATATATTTTTTTAATAAATTAGGTATCTTAACTCTACCTATATCCTCATGAGTCAAACTATGGGAACATCCCTCTGCCATTAATATTCTACTGCAATCAGCTAGATTTTCTATCTCATATACTCCCCTTATGAGCAGGTCAATATCTCCTTTTTGATTGGCAAATAACATGGAAAATGAGGTGAGTATAATATTTTCAGGTACCATATCAGATACCATTTTAAATATTTGAGAATCTGTAACCACTAAATCCACCTTTTGCAATTCTCTTAGGGTTTGAGTTAATTCTGTTTCTCTGACTACCATGGCCTTAATGCCATGGTCTAGACAATCCCTTATTAACTGTACCTGGGGAAGAATTATCCTACCCCTAGGAGCAGCTTCATCTAGATGGATCACCAATACTACGGTGGACTGAGAAGGAAGTATATCCCCTATAATGGTATCTTCCTTCACCTCTAACTTTTGTAATTCATCACCTATTCTATCCTTTAATGAATTGATGGAATCCTCATCATCTAAGATAATAAAAACACTGTCCTTATATTTTAATTCCATTCTTTTTCTCTCTATTTCTGTAACCTGGTCTATTTTATTAAATACTAATATATGAGGGATTTTATATCTTTCAAATTGTAAGACTATTTTTTTATAATCATCTTCATTAAAATCGCTAATATCCGCCACATATAGGGCCAAATCAGTTCTAAAAAGCATGTTTTTAGTCTTAGCCATTCTCTTAATACCTACTTCAGTATTATCATCTAAACCACCTGTATCTATGAGGGCAATAGGTCCATAGGGATTTAGCTCCATTGCCTTAATTATTGGATCTGTAGTAGTCCCCCTATATTCAGATACTATGGCAATATCCTGACCAAAGATGGCATTGAATAGAGAAGATTTACCTGCATTAGTATTTCCATATATCCCAACATGAGGCCTATTGGCTATAGGTGTCTTTTTCAATTAAACCCCTCCTAGATATATAAATCTCTTTCACCAGATTTGATTTTATCTATATTTTCTATTACCAGATTTCTAATTCTCTCATTTTGAATTTTAGGTATTTCATTTTCTATAAGTCTCTCAGCCTGCATTTTAAATTCATCATCACCAAAATCCATCATATATTCACATAGGGTCATTAGAGCATTGGGATGACAGACATTTTTTATATTGCCAGACTTAGCAAGTTGCATAAATCTGTCCCCAGTTCTCCCCTGTCTATAACAGGCTGTGCAAAAACTAGGTACTAAACCATCTTTCATAAGCCAAGATATAATATCCATGGCAGGTCTATTATCAGTTACTTGAAACTGTGCTTTACTCTGTTCTCTAGCTGTATATCCTCCTACCTCCACTGTGGAGCCTGCACTTATTTGAGATATTCCCATGTTAATAAGTTCCCTACGCATTTCTTCCGTCTCCCTTGTGGATATAATCATACCTGTATAGGGCACTGCCAATCGTATAATGGCCACCAATTTTTTAAATACATCATCATCCACTAAATATTTGTATTCAGACATATCATTTCCCTCTGCTGCTCTTAGTCTAGGTACTGATATGGTATGAAAACCAAAACCATAGGTTTTCTCCAAATACTCATTGTGTATCATAAGTCCCAATACCTCAAAATATGGTTCATATAGTCCAAATAACACTCCAGCTCCCACATCTTCAATACCTGCCTCTATAGCCCTATCAAAAGCTGTCAGATGATATTCATAATTTTTCTTTGGTCCTGCCATATGGACTTCCTCATAAGTTGGCTGATGATAGGTTTCTTGAAATAGGATATATGTACCTATACCTACTTCATTAAGTTTTTTATAATTTTCCACTGTGGTAGCTGCAATATTTACATTTACCCTGCGTATCTCCCCATTGTCCAATTTCATATCATAAATAGTCTTGATACAATCTATAATATAGTCAATATCACAACTCACTGGGTCTTCCCCTGCTTCCAATGCCAATCTCTTATGACCCATTTTTTCTAAAATAGCCACCTCTTGCCTAATTTCATCCATGGTCAATTTTCTACGTTCAAAATCATTATCACATTTGTAACCACAGTATTTACATTTATTTACACAATAATCCGAAACATATAAAGGTGCGAACATGACCACCCTATTACCATAGATTTTGTCCTTAATTTGTCCCGCAATTTCATATATTCTCTTAAGATGTTTTTCATCCTCTGTCATCAATAATGTGGCCACTTCTCTATGAGTAAGTCCCTCTAATCTTTCTGCCCTATCTAATATATTTTCTATATCATTTTCCTTTGCCTCTTTAGCCATTTTCAATGTATTTTCGATATACTCCTTATCTATAAACATAGCCCTTCCCCCTTTTTATATTTCTTTCTTTGAAATAGCTGTCTTTACTATGACATGCTCAATATTCCCCAATTTCCCTGTTAAATTATTGATTTCATCCAAACTGCCTATTACCGTGAGAGATATAATGGCTATCCTCTCTTGGTCAAAGGGAATACCCATTCTACCCTTTACAATTCCTTGGAATGAAGAAACCACATCATTAAATTTATGCTGTACCAATTCCGGTTCCTCTAATATCGCACTTATAACTGCAATTTTTTTCATAAAAAACCTCCTTTTTATCCCATCAAAAAAGTCGCAACTCTAATGAAGTTGCGACCAATACACAATTTAAACATCACAAAAAACCTATGACTCACTGTATATTCATCACCTTTCAAATCAGAGTTTCTCTCTTTTTTGTTAGGATTAGATTTTTTTAAAAACACCTTTCAAAAGATTTCTCTCTTGATAGATGAATTTATTATCTTTATTATATTTCAAATATTAAGACTAGTCAATTTATTTTATTGGAATTTACCTATTTAAGCCTTCAGGGGTTTTTTCGTATTTTTACATAATTATTAAATTTCAATTTTTATAATCCTATCTATTTTACCTACTTCCTTAGGTATGTCTATGACCAATTGATTTACAAAGTCCTTTGATAATCCTAGGGTTTTTCTAATTTTTTCCGAGTATCTAAAGGTGGATTTATTACCCAATAATCTTTCATAATAATTAGTACTTATGGAATCAGCTAAATGCATAATCAAAACCTCATTACTAAAATCATTGTCTAAAAAAGGGCTATGGTGATAGCCTACTACATCCACAATTTCCTGAGATAAGCCCCATCTATTGCATATCCACATGCCAATTTCCGTATGGGTAATTCCATTTAAAACAATCTTTTCTGATGCTATTTGATGCATGCCTTTTAACTGTAGTTTATGAATTTCATCTATATATTCTGGTAAACATCTATCCAAAATAGTTACTCCCACGTCATGAATTAAACCATAGGTAAACATTTTACTCCCATCACTTAATCCAGTTTCCTTTGCAATTATTCGACAGGCTATGGCTGTAGCAATGGAATGTTTCCAATAAGTCCTATGATTAAATACCTTGGTCTCTATTTTCTTATCGGGTAATACTAACTTTGCCATATACTCCATTATAATTATTTTAGTATTTTCACTTCCTAAATATAAGACTGCATCCTCCAATGAAACTATATCTTTCTTTAATTTTAAATGATAGTTTAGAACATTTATCAAAGTTGCCTCCAATTCTGGTACCTTAGAAAGTTTATCTATACATTCCTCCATATGAAATTCAAGGGGTTTAAGTAGTATATTAAGGGCTTCCCCAATATACTTTGGAATTTCAGGTAAAGAAGTTGATTCTTCAATCTTAGTTATAATTGGATGTACTGACATTTGTC
>JAAYNB010000036.1 GCA_012521085.1 Clostridiales bacterium
CAATAATTACATCTAACATAATATTTCTTGTTGTATCATTATCCAAAATATGTGGAGAAGAGGATACAATTAGCTTTTCATCCATTTATTTCCCTCCCAAACACTTCGTATTATCTTATTTTCTTTTTTTTGCCATAATTTGATTTTTGGCTACCCTAATTGATGGTAATAATGGTCTTCTTGCTGGACATATATATGAACAAGAACCACATTCTATACAATCTAATGCATCATATTCTTCAGCCACATCAAATTTACTTCTTAGTGAATTCTCACTAATTAGTATAGGCTGAATATTTGCTGGACATATCTCAACACATCTACCACAGCGTATACAATTTGATGGTTCAGGTATTACTGCAACTTCTCTGTCAAATACTAATACACCAGATGTTCCTTTTACAGCAGGTATTTCATCTGTATGCTGAGCTACTCCCATCATTGGCCCTCCAAGTATAATTTTACCTGGTGCGGTAGTATATCCACCACATTGTTCAATTATTTCATTGATAGGTGTTCCTATCTTAACCAACAAATTTTTTGGTTCTTTTATAGCATTTCCTGATATTGTTGTAATTCTGTCAATTAATGGCATACCTGTTCTAATTGTTCTAGCAATCTGTTGAGCAGTTGCAACATTGGATACGATTACACCAATATCCATTGGAAGTCCTCCAGATGGTACTTCTCTCTTTGTTATTGCATAAATTAATTGTTTTTCTCCACCTTGTGGATATTTTGTTTGTAGTTTTGCAATCTTGATATTTGGTTCATTTTTTACAGCTTCTAGCATAACCTGGATAGCATCTGGTTTGTTGTCTTCAATACCTATATATCCTTCATTTACATTAACTGCTTTCATAATAGCCTTTAAACCATAAACGATTTCCTCAGCAGATTCTAACATTAATCTATGGTCTGCAGTTAAATATGGCTCACATTCAGCACCATTTAATATGACAACATCTATTTTTTTGTCAGGCGGTGGTGATAATTTAACATGGGTTGGAAAAGTTGCCCCTCCCATACCAACGATACCTGCTTCTTTAATTATGTCTACAATTTCGCTAGGCTCTAAATTCTCAATATCACCCTTTGGTTTTATAGATGGGTCTATTTCATTCTTGCCATCAGATTCAATTATAACTGCTAAGCCTACACTTCCTCCCGCCACAGGTACATCTTTAATAGCTTTTACTACTCCAGAAACACTTGAATGTACAGGTGATGATACAAATCCCTGGGCTTCTCCAATTTTTTGTCCCACCTTTACAGTATCTCCTACATTCATAATAGGTTGACATGGTGCACCTATATGTTGTTGCATAGGAATGGTTACTACGCTAGGCTCTACAGCTGGTTCAACTTTACAATCTGCTGTTGCCAATTTCGCATCAGGTGGATGGATACCTCCTCTGAAAGTTAATAAACTCATTTATTTTTCACCCCTTAAATAAAATTTTCAAGGTAATTTAATTAATATTACCTTTGAGTATATTATAAGATATGGTTAAATAATATATTAACCATATATCATAAACAGAATGATTTGGATAAAATAATAATATAAGATTATTCCTAAAAAATAATCTTTCTTAAATATACATACCTAAACTATTATACAATATCTTTGCTATAATTGCTATATTAATATTAGAAATTAAGGTTTTGTAATCTTTAGCAAAGATTCATCCAAATATTCCCTAAGCCAATTAAGGACCCCAATATCATTTATGGGAACCCCATTTAATATTTTTTTAATTTCCCTAGTATCAAGTGTAAATTTTTTATCATTATAATAATGATTATATATAAAGTTTATATTTTCATCAAGCGTAAATAATGTTATTAATGTATCTACTATATTTCCTAAAGGTGCTCTATCTATGTGATTATGTTGAAATGTAGCGATTATTGTTGTTCCTACATTTTTTTTAGTTTCAATCTTAAAATTACCATTGGATTGTATAGATGCGGCCTTTAATAAAGATAATCCTAATCCTACTTTTCTAGTAGTTCTTGTGGTATAAAAAGGATTGTCTA
>JAAYNB010000037.1 GCA_012521085.1 Clostridiales bacterium
GTAGGAGGACTCATATGTACCATAGGCCAAGCTATACAAATGATGTATATAAATTTTTTTGATTTTACAGAAGAAACAGCAGGTAATCCAACTGCTGCAACTTTAATAATTATATCCATATTACTTACAGGTCTTGGTGTATATGATGATATAGCACAATGGGCAGGGGCGGGAACAGCTGTACCTGTAACAGGTTTTGCTAATACCATAAGTTCAGCAGCTATTGAACATCGTAGTGAAGGTTATGTCCTAGGTGTAGGTGGAAATATGTTTAAAATAGCTGGTCCTGTCATTGTATATGGAGTATTTTCCGCTTTTGTAGTAGCTCTTATTAAAATTATAATTATGGAATTAGGTGGGATATAGATGCTAAAAGGAAAACAAACTTGGGTTTTTAAGTCCAAACCTACTATTATTGCATCATCTGCAGTCGGTGGCCCAAAAGAAGCCAAAGGTGCCATAGCAGAAGATTTTGATATTTTGTATTCGGATATATGGTTAGGGGAAGATAGTTTTGAAAAGGCAGAAAAAAAACTATTAGAAGATGCTTGTCAAAAAGCCATTGAGAAATCAGGTTTAAAAGAAAGTGATATACAATTTTTTTTAAGTGGAGATTTAATCAATCAAATTGTGCCTAGTAGTTTTACGGCTAGAACTTTGGGGGTACCATATTTAGGTATATTTGGAGCATGTTCCAGTTCAATGCAAGGTTTAGCATTGGCCAGTATGATGGTAGATACAGGTTTTGCAAACAATGTATTAGCTGCTGCCTCTAGTCATAATGCAGCTGCAGAAAAACAATTTAGGTATCCCACAGAATATGGAGCACAAAAACCTCCCACAGCACAATGGACAGTTACCGGTGCTGGTGCAGCACTGGTATCTAATAAGGGTGAAGGACCTAAAGTTACTTGTGCTACCATAGGAAAGGTCATTGATATGGGCATATCAGATCCATTTAATTTAGGTGCAGCCATGGCACCAGCAGCTGTCAATACTATAAAAGTACATTTTGAAGATTTAAATATTCAACCTGAATATTATGATCTGATAGCTACTGGTGATCTGGGAATGGTGGGGCATAGAATTGTAGGGGATTTATTAAAAAAAGAGAATATAAATATTCCAGAAGAAATTTTTACAGATTGTGGATTATTAATTTATAAGGAAGATCAACAAATCTTTGCAGGTGCCAGTGGATGTGCATCATCGGCAGTAGTAACCTATGGACATTTTATAAATAAAATGAAAAAAGGTCAGATAAGGAAAATGTTAATTGTTGCCACAGGCGCATTGTTATCTCCCATGTCCTACCAACAAAAAGAGAGTATTCCATGTATAGCTCATGCAGTTTCAATAGAGATGTAAAAAGGAGGTAGAGTTAATTGGAAAAATTTATTTGGGCCTTTATTATAGGTGGAGGTATATGTGTAATAGGTCAGATTATGATGGATATATTTAGAATGACACCTGCCCATACTATGAGTACATTGGTCAGCGTAGGTGCTGTATTAGGCGGAATAGGAGTCTATGATCCACTTATAAAATTTGCAGGAGCAGGAGCCAGTATACCTATTATTAGTTTTGGGAATTCTCTATTCCAAGGAGCTATGATGGAATATAAATTACATGGTATAATAGGCGTATTAACAGGTATATTTGAAATAACCAGTGCAGGAATTTCTGCAGCTATAATATTTGCATTCATTGCTTCCTTAATATTTAAACCTAAGGGTTAAAAATGATTATATAAAAAGAGATGCTAAAATTTTAGCATCTCTTTTTGAAATAATTTATTTATTTGCCATATTTCTCTGTGCTTGTTCAACTAATCTTTTTACCATATAACCACCAACATATCCATTTTGCCTAGAAGTTAATTCACCTTTATCAATAGAATCATAATTTGATAAACCTAATTCATTGGCGATTTCTGTTTTCATCTGATTTAGAGCTTCCCGAGCTTCTGGAACTACAATTCTATTGTTGTTTCTTGAAGCCATTGTAACCTCCTCCTCATCTGATTAAAATTCTATCTAAAACAACATCTTCATTGATGTTGTAATTATAATTTAACCTATTTAGCTTTATAATATCCTAGTATATTATAGTGACCTTAGATAATTATAGAATTTTTTTGATGATTTTAAATTAAAACTCTGGTATAATGTTTATGGAATAATAAGAGGTGATATTAGTGGAAAAACAGAAGGAATTGACAGAAAAAATTTTAGATTTAGGCGTAGAAAAAGTTGGTTATGCTAATTTACAAGGAATTTTACCAAAGGAGTTTAATTATTTAAAAAGTGGCATTTCCATAGTAGTTAGACTTTCAGACCAAGTAATAAGTGGTATTAATCCACAAGATGGCCCTACCCATGTATATTTTCATCATTATAGAACCATAAATAGTTTTATAGACCAAGTCTGTTTTAAAATTTCAAATCAATTACAAAGATGGGGATATCTAGCACTGCCAGTTGCTGCCTCTCAATCCATAAACAAAAATGGTTGGAATTATAAAGGATTATTTCAGCATAGGACATCTGCAACACAATCTGGTATAGGCTGGATTGGGAAAAATTGCTGTATTATAACAGAAGAATTTGGTCCTAGAGTACGATTAGGTACAGTACTTACAAATATGATATTTGAATATGATGAACCAATTAATGAGTCAAAATGTGGAGATTGTAATATCTGTGTTGAGGCCTGTCCATCAAAAGCTCTAAAGGGGACATTATGGAATCCAACTGTAACGAGAGATGAAATTGTTGATCCAGAATTATGTAGTCAACATATGAAAAAAGCATATAAGATGATTGGTAGAGGTGCAGTTTGTGGTATATGTGTTCAAGTATGTCCAAAGGGAAAAGATATATTGAAAAGATAATAACTTTTATCTAAATAAAATTAATAAAAATGAAATATATTTCATTTTTATTAATTTTTTTATTCCACAATAAAGGCAGATATTTTTACTAAAATGGATCTAAAAGGTAATAATATAATAGTTGAGAAAATATTGAATAGAGTATGAACATTTGCTATCTGTCTTGAAGGATTTAATGGAGATAGAGTATATGAAATTTGTATAAGTATATTAATAAAAGGGAATATCAATATTATACCCATTATATTAAAAAATAAATGAATTAGAGCAGCCCTTTTACCCATAAGGCTTAAATGGATACTAGATATAAGTGCTGTAACACAGGTTCCCACATTTTGACCTAATAAAATCATAATTGCTGTTGGAAGAGATATTATATTATTATTAGCCAATGATTGTAATATTGCAACACCTGTACTGCTACTTTGAATAATAGCAGTTATACAAAAACCTATCAAAATACCTAAAATTGGATTTTTACCAAATTCCCATAAAATCTTTTGAAATTTAATATAATTTTGTAAGGGAATAACGGCCTTACCTAATAAATCCATTCCTATGAAAATTAAACTAAATCCCAATAAAACTTCACCTAAAAAAACAATTTTTTTATTTCTTTTAAAAAAAGAAAATATAATACCTATAAAAAAAGGAATAAAAATATACTTATTAGGTTGAAAAGCAAGAATTTGAGAAGTAATGGTAGTGCCGATATTGGCTCCCATAATCATTGGTGTAGCTTGATGTAAATTAATAAGTCCAGAATCTACTAATCCAACTATAATAACAGTAGTAGTGCTACTAGATTGTAATAGTCCTGTCATTACAAAACCTATAAATACACCAAATATAGGATGAATTTTTATGTTTTTCATCATATTTTTAAAAGGACCAGAAATAATTCTATTTAGCCCCTCAGTTAAATATTTCATTCCCAATAAAAATAATCCCAAACCTATAAAAGTACTTGATAAAATTGCCAACATAAGAATCACCCCTCTATGAAATATACTAATTTAAAAGATATATAATACTAAAAACATAAAATAAAATAGATATAATTTTAATGTAACAATTTAAAAATTCAGCATAAAATACTTATTGTAGAATAAGCTTTTAATATAATATTTTATTTCGGAGGGGGAATCATATGAAAATATATATTTTTTCTAAGAGAAAGATTGCTATTGTATTAATAGCAATAGTACTGATTTTAGGAATTATAATACTTATAAATACTTCCTATAATCCTTTTGCAAAGGCCATATCAACCATTTCATCACCAAAAAAATTGCCAATTTATAGTGTGGAAACAGATGAAAAAAAAATAGCAATTAGTTTTGATGCAGCCTGGGGTGACCAATTTACAGATGATATTTTAGATACTTTAGATGATTATGATGTGAAAACCACATTTTTTCTAGTTGGCTTTTGGGTAGACAAATATCCTGATATGGTAAAAAAAATTCATGATAGAGGTCATGAAATAGGAAATCACTCTACTACCCATCCACATATGTCTGAATTAAGCAGAGAAGAAATAATAGAAGAAATAAAGACCACAGAAAAAAAGATAGAAGATATTACTGGAGTTAGGACAAATTTATTTAGACCACCCTTTGGAGATTATAATAATCAATCCATAGAAGTACTTGAAGAACTAGGTTATCATACAATACAATGGGATGTGGATTCCCTTGACTGGAAAGAATTAGGTGCACATCCAGTAGTAGATAGGGTGACGAGAAATATTAAAAAAGGCTCTATAGTATTATTCCATAACAATGCAAAATATGTATCAGAGTATTTACCATTGGTTTTAGAAAAATTAAAAGAACAGAATTATGAAATTGTACCCATATCAGAATTAATAATAAAGGAAGATTATACAATAGATTCTTCAGGTAGACAACATAGAGCAGCTAATTGAGATAAAAAATGAAGTACATAATTTTCTTATCAATTACAAAATATATTATTACATAAGGGCAGAAAAAGGAGAAGAGAAAATGAAAGAAGATTATATTTATAATTATCTTTTAAAAGGAGTAAAGACCATAGGAATTATAGGAACTGACAATATAAGTAATACATCGGAATTAGTATATCATCTCTTGGATAAATGTAATATTTCTGCAACATTGATAGGAAAAAGAAGAACAAAGATAAATAAAAAAGAATATAAAATTAAATTTAGTTTATTGGATTCAATTGAATACTATAAATACCTATGTGAAATGTGGAAGGAAAAAGTACAAGTATTAATAATAGAAATACCTATTGATTATAAATTAGATGAAAATTATAACCATATAAAATTTGACATTATATTACATACTAATATTCAAAGTGATAATTTA
>JAAYNB010000004.1 GCA_012521085.1 Clostridiales bacterium
AATGAAATCAGCTTCTGTATTTAATGAAGCTGCACCTTCCTCTCTTGGTACAATAACTTCGTTTGGATTAATGGGAATGGCTAGAGCTTTGAAAGGCAAGGAGGCAGCTAGCTTAAATGAAGTTATTGATGCATTAGAAGCAGGCCTTAATAAAATTATGGAAAAGGCAAAATCTAAACCTGGAGAAAAGACGATTATTGATGCTTTATATCCAGCTATTGAAGTACTAAAAAACAATAGGGAATTAGATGTAAAAGAGGCATTTCGTTTAGCATCAGATGCAGCTGCAAAAGGTTCAGAAAGTACTAAAGATATGCTTTCTGTGCATGGACGAGCTGCTTACTATGGAGAAAAAAGTTTAGGCGTATTAGATGGTGGTTCTGTAGTAGGAAGGTTAATATTTGAAGGTATATACAATTATTTATCCAATGATAATGTTTAATAAGATGTTTAAAGATATTCCTAAAGATTGTTTATGAATACATTAAAAGTTGTATTAATGAAATAAATAATATATATAAATTTAGGAGGGAAAATATGAAAAGATTTATAGCGATTTTGTTATTATTAACTCTGGTAGGCGTGGTCCTTACTGGCTGTACAGCAGATTCTCCAGTTGGTAAGGATTCTAGTGGAGATTCGAACGATCCAATTTATTTTGCATGGTATGGTCCAATGACAGGCGACAGTAAACAATATGGTGATACAGAAAAAGTTGCAGTAGAATTAGCTCTTGAAAAAATTAATGATGAAAATGGTGGAGTTTTAGGAGGCAGGAAGATTATAGTTGATTTCTTTGATGATAAAAATGATGCAAAAGAAGCAGTTACAATTGCTAATAAGATTATTGGGGAAAATAAATACTTAGCTGTCATTGGTGGATTTGGATCTACTCCATCAATGGCTGCAGCACCATTATACGAGGAAGCACAAATAATTAATTATTCTCCAACTTCATCACATGCGGATTTTTCATCTTTGGGAGAATTTATATTTAGGAATACTCCAACTCAAGCTTTAGAAACAGCTGCATATGCAGATTATGTGTATGATGAACTTGGAATAAGAACAGTAGCTATATTAAATGTAAATGATGACTGGGGTAATAATATAGCAAGAATATTTACTGAAACTTTTGAAGGAAAAGGTGGCAAAATTGTAAGTACAGAGTCTTATATTCCTAATCAAACTACAGATTTTACTCCTATGATATCTAAAGCTAAGCATTTAAAGCCGGAAGCTTTTTTCCCAGTAGCTTACTACCAAGATTCTGCTAATATTTTAAAACAAGCTGATAGTCTCGGTTTCGAAGCTCAAATGATTCTTTCAAGTTCAACTCTTAAGCAAGAATTAATTGATCTTGCAGGAGAACTTGCAAATGGTTGTTTCTTGATGAACTCATATACTCCTGATATAGATACAGATAGATTTAAAGAAGTTGTTGCGGCTTACAAAGAAAGAACTGGAAAAGAAGGGGATGCCTTTTTAATGCAAACATATGATGTTGTTATGCAATTAGCTACAGCAATTGAAGAAGCAGGCACAGACGATCCAGTTGAGGTTAGAGATGCACTTGCGAATATGAAAGATTATGAATGTCTAGCAGGAACATATGCTATGAATGAAGTTGGAGATGCAGTTAGACCATTACAACCAATTAGAATAATTGATGGTCAATTTGTTAATATTTCAAAAGGTGATCCATCAGCAAAATAACAGAAGAGTAGTGCCACAATGGGATTAATCTCATTGTGGTTGTTTTTTATGTAATAGGAAAGTTCTGCTTTTTTAGCTAAATAAAAATATGCCATAAATTGCCGATAGGCAATTTTATGACATATCAAAAAGATCTAATGAGATTGGATTACTTTTTGTATTCGTAATGAACACCGCGAATACCAGTATAAAATTTTGGAGTCATAGTACCATCACAAACCTGACAAAAAGGTTGTGGTGGAATAGATAGATCAAGTCCATCAAAAATATTATCTTCTTTTAGCTGTTTTACAATAAAACGAGGAACCCAAAG
>JAAYNB010000038.1 GCA_012521085.1 Clostridiales bacterium
AATTTGATAAATATAGGTCATTAACAAGTGGAAAAGTAAAAAGATATATTTCAGTATTAGAAATAGCAAATAATATTGATAATCAAATATTTGAAACCGTCTTAGGTCAAAGGATCCTAGGCGGTTTTTTTTATGTTCAAAATGATTAAATCTAGAGGAATACTCTAATGGCAAAAGATTTTGATTTGAGATATTTCAAAGTTTTGGTAAATGGCATTTGACAATAACATAATTTGGTTATATAATATAATTAGCAAATGCCAATAATGGATATATACATTTGGTAGTTTTAAATATTATGGAGGTGTTTTTATGAAGATTGCAGTTGCAAGGGAAGGGGAATTTGTTAGTGGACATTTTGGACATTCTGAGGGATTTGTGGTTTACAATGTTGATGAAAAACAGGTGGTAAAAAAGGATTTTATAGAAAACCCAGGCCATAGACCAGGATTTCTTCCTGATCTTTTAGAGGACTTGGGTGTTGATGTTGTTATTGCTGGTGGTATGGGAGCAACAGCCCAACAGCTCTTTGCTAAAAAAAATATAGATGTGATTGTGGGAGCAGAAGGTAATTGTGATGATGTAATACAGAAGTATTTAAACAACGATTTAAAATCAACAGGAAGTATATGCAGGGAACATAAACATCAGCATGAATGTCACTGCCATTAATATATAAAGAGGTGACTTGAATGAGTAAAGTAATTGATAATATTATATTAAGGGATGATCTCTTTTTTATAGAAAAGCTAATTGAAAGAAATGGATATAGATTGACGGATCAAAGAAAATTGATACTCGAATATTTTTTTGTGTCAAATAAGCATTTAAGGGTGGAAGATATATATAAAGAACTAAGACATGAAAATGTCAGTCTTGCTACAGTATATAGGACTGTAAAAATATTTAATGATATTGGTATATTAAAAGAAATTATTGTGGATGGAGCAAGTTATTATGAATTAAAGATTTTTAGTCAAAAACCCCTGCATATTCATTTTCAATGTGTTAGATGTAATGATATAATAGATGTTGAGGAAAGGGAAGTAGCTTTAAAATACTTGGAATTAAACAAGGCCATAGAAGATATAAATGATTTGGAAATTTATGATGTTGATATAATGTTTGTTGGATTGTGTAAAAAATGCAGGGAGGTAAATAAATGGCAAGGCCAATAAAATGCAGAAGAGTAGAATTTTTTCCTGAGGATACTTATTTCATACCCTTAGACAAAAAGCGATGTGAGGTAGAGGAAATTATTCTAAAGGTAGAAGAACTTGAAGCCATGAGGTTAAAAGATATTGAAGGACTAACTCAGGAAGAATGTGCTGAAAGGATGGAGATTTCAAGACAGACTTTTCAAAATATCATAGACAGTGCAAGAAAAAAAGTAGCCACTGCTTTGACACAGGGCACAGCAATTCACATAAATGGAGGAAATTATACTTTAGGTTTATGCAAATTTAAATGTTCAGATTGTGGTAAGGTTTATAAATTGAATTATGAACGTGATAAAAGTATTTGCCCTCACTGTGGTTCAGATGATGTAGTTTGTAAGAAAAACAAAAGATTTTGTTGTAGATAATATGGTGAATATTTTTTAAAGATTAGTGGAAATAAAAAACAGTTCTTATGATATATGAATATCATAGGGACTGTTTATTTTTTATTATTAATTATATATAAACTCCTAATAACATATACATAGATTAATGATTAAAGTATATGGGGGGATATGTTTTGAAGATTTTTATTATCAGAAAAAGAGGAGTTATCAATTTATTTGCAATAATAATTGGCCTAATTATAATTTTTTCTTTAATAAGGCATTATCATTACAAGGCTATTGCAACTTTTTTACCTAAATTACCAAAGACCATTGTTTTAGATCCAGGTCATGGAGGAATAGATCCTGGCGCTGTGAGTAAAAGTGGTCTTAAGGAAAAGGATATTAATCTAGCTATAACATTTTATTTAAAAGATTATTTAGAGGAAAGTGGTGCTAAGGTTATTTTGACTAGAAGTAGGGATGAGGGTTTATATTCATCAAGTGGTAGTCTGTCTCAAAAGAAAACTGAGGATTTAAAGAAAAGGAAAGAAATTATTAAAAAGAGTGATGCAGATTTATTTGTAACTATTCATCTAAATAGTTTTCCACAGGCTAAATATTATGGTGCTCAGACCTTTTATTCAAAGGATAATGAATCAGGGAAAATATTAGCTGAATGTATACAAGAGGAGTTAATTAAAACTCTAGACAATGAAAATAAACGTACTATCCTATCAAAGGATGATGTATATATAATAAAAGGATTAGATATTCCCACTGCACTAGTAGAGTGTGGGTTTTTATCTAATCCTAATGAAGAAAAGCTATTACAAAAATCTACTTATCAAAAAAAGATTGCTTGGGCTATTTATTTGGGTATACAAAAATATTTTACCCTCTATCCATAATATCTGTTGATAATTTATGTGTATAATGTGGATATTTTTATAAAACATTATAAATATAATGTTAAAAAAATATTATTTTAAGAAATACTGTGAATAAATTTTTCTATATAATGTGGATAACATTTATAATTTAAAATGTTTTACCTGGAACCACCATATCTATAATACCTATTACCAATGCGCCTAATAAAGCACCAATAATGGTTACAGACATGGCTCTTACAACAAATTGACTAAAATAAATAACTGCAGCTGAAATGATAAAACTCATTACACCACGACCAAAGGGTGATATATTTACATCAAACACTCGCTCTATAATATAATCAATTATAGATATGGCAAGAGCTGCAAAAACTACTCCCCATAAGCCTTCAATTCTAAAGCCTGGTGTAACAAAAGCAGCTATTCCTATTACTATAGCTGATATTATAAATCTTATTATAAGCTGCAACCAACTTTTTGAGTCTTCCATACGATTCATATTTGAATTTCTTTCTTCTGACATAGTTAAATACCTCCAATTTTTAAAATATAATGTAATAATAGCTAAAGCAATCATAAAAATAGAATCTTAGTTATTAAAATTCTATTTTCACTATTAGAATTAACATAAAATAGATTTTTTATTCATTTAAATTTTAAAAAAACAGGAGTCTTAGTTTTAACTAAGACTCTTGTTTTTAGTTTAATTTGGTATGCATATGATTTGACCAATTTGTAAATTATTAGGGTTTATATTTGGATTTACTCTCATTATGGCATCAACTGTTGTATTAAATCTTCTAGCTAGTTGGAATAAAGTATCTCCAGGCCTAATGGTATATGCGAATGTGCCTGGTGGGCAACCACCCGGAGGTCTATTACAATCAACACCTAGAGCAGTCCAAGTTCTTATTCCCACTACTCCGTCTGGAACTAAATGTTGACTTCTTTGGAACTCTACTACGGCTCTATGGGTTTGGGATCCAAAAATCCCATCAATAGGCCCTGGATTAAAACCTGCATCTCGTAATAATCTTTGTAGACGTATAACATCTTGACCTCTACTGCCCATGCGTAAAGTAGGACAAGGATTAGTAGGAGGTGGAGTAGTGCCACCGGGAATACATATGATTTGGCCGATGAATAATCTATCAGGATCAACGCCGGGATTAGCAGCTATTAATGCTGCAAGACTTATGTTATTTGCTCTGGCTATATTAAAGAATGTATCTCCAGCTCTTACAGTATATGGTGTTGTTCCAGGGGGGCAAGTGGAAGGACCTTGGCCAGTGGGAATACAAATTCTTTGTCCGATCATAAGTCTATTAGGATCAACACCAGGGTTAGCAGCCATTATGGCTTCTACAGTAGTATTAAATCTAATTGCTAAATTGAAAAATGTATCACCGGCTTGAATGATGTAGGGCATGGTGCCTGAGGGACATGATGTAGGATTATTTTGTGTTGAAAACATTATTTAATCTCCTCCTTTAATATATTGTTTAATATACTATTGGAACATAGTATAATATAATATATTCAAATAAAAGAAATGTGTTCTATTACTTTTTAAAATAGAATAATTAAAGGAGGTAAATAAGATGAAGGGAGAAATTGAATGGGAACGAAAGTTTTTACTAAAGAGTATACCAGAACTTAAAAATTTTAAAAAAGATGAAATTACACAAAGGTATTATTCAGGGCCCCCAAAATTTCGTTTAAGGTCTATTAATGATGAAATATTTATTGCAAATAAAAAATCAAATGATATTCATCCCATAGAGGAGGAAATAAATATTAGTAAAGAATTATTTTATTTCTTAGGTGGAGATTTTGAAGAAAATTCAGTATCTAAAACCAGATATTATATTCCTTTAGAGGATGAATATATGGCGGAATTGGATGTATATAAAAAGAATTTATTGGGACTTGTTACAGTAGAAGTGGAATTTGAGACGGAGGAAGAAATGAATAGATTTATTCCACCATCATGGTTTGGAAGGGAAGTAACCTATGTAAAGGAATTTAAAAATCGTAGTCTAGCCAAAAAAGGTATACCAAAATCAATTGATTCTAGTGAATTATTTTATCCAATTGATTTGAAGTAAATTTAAAATCTGATTTTAAATAATATGAACATCAAATATTTTATCCCTATTTGATTTTCATATGAAATTTTATCACAATCTACACTTATTACTGGCATAATATCATCTCCTTATAATGCTTTCGTCCCCTAGATTATAAGATATATGACTAATAAAATACAAATTAACTAAGCAAGGGTTAAATATCTTAGGTAAAAGTATAATACTATGATTTTATTCATAAATTTAATAGTAGTATACTTAAGGGGGGAGAGGTTGTGCAGAAGTATCATGGAATTTTTAGACATATATTATTACTTATAATTCTCACTATAATGATTATATTAATTTATCTATATGGTGTTATAAGTACTAAGGATATGGGAATAAGTTCTGATAAATATAGAAATGACTATATAGCATGGGAAAATACTATGTTGGATATTAATCCTAATTATGAAAATCTGAAGATATTAATAGATGTTGAGGAAAAAAGATTATATTTATTGAATAATAATGATTTAATAAATAGTTATACCATAGCAAGTGGAAAACTAAGCACTCCTTCTCCATTGGGTCTATGGAAAATTGTCAATAAAGCTAGATGGAGTGGTGGTTTTGGTACCAGATGGATGGGATTAAATGTCCCCTGGGGGAGTTATGGTATTCATGGTACAAATAAACCTGGTAGTATAGGCTATAATGCTTCCGCAGGATGTATTCGTATGAATAATAGGGATGTGGAAGATTTATATAAATATGTAAAAGTCAACACTCCAGTAGTCATTGTCAATGGATTATATGGCCCTTTTGGCTATGGCATGCGAATTATTAAACCAGGCCATCGGGGTTCAGATGTTATTGAGATACAAAGACGTCTTAGGGCATTGGGATATTATAATAGTGAACATTTAGATGGTAAATATGGTCCTATGTTGGAGCAGGCATTATATGATTTTCAAAGGGATAATAATTTGCCAAAGGACCCCAATATAGGTCCAGATGTTTATGATAAATTAGGTGTTATTTTAATGGAATAAAATTAGATGTATAATACTACAAAGGATTAAGTTTAGAGAAGAGGTATGTGGATGAATAAGCAAGATAATATGGAAAACATGATTTTTTCAGGTTGTGATACTGTTGAATTGGCTAAAAAATATGGTACACCTCTATATGTGGTTTCAGAGGATATAATACGTGAACGTTGCATGAAGATTAAAGATGTATTTTTAAATAAATACCCAAATACCATGGCTGCCTATGCTAGCAAAGCATTTTTAACTATGGCCATGTGTAAAATTATTGAAAATGAAGGTCTAAATTTAGATGTAGTATCTGGAGGAGAATTATATACAGCTATAAAAGCAGGTTTTCCCATGGGGAGAATTATATT
This sequence comes from Clostridiales bacterium, assembly GCA_012521085.1. Taxonomy (GTDB): domain Bacteria; phylum Bacillota; class Clostridia; order Peptostreptococcales; family Natronincolaceae; genus JAAYNB01. Next base: position 5,926 of record JAAYNB010000038.1, read on the forward strand.
TCATGGTAATAATAAATCTTGGGATGAATTACTATTAGCAGTAGAACATAATGTAGGCAGAATTATTGTGGATAATCTATATGAATTGGAAATGTTAGAGGAAATAACTAGTAGACAAAATAAGGATATAAATATTTTATTTCGTGTTGCACCTGGTATAGGGGGTAATACCCATGACTATATTTCAACGGGACAAAAAGACTCTAAATTTGGAATACCATTGGATCCTAGTGTTATAAAAGATATAGTTAATAGAACTATTAATTCAAATAATATTAGATTATTAGGTTTTCACTTTCATCTAGGTTCACAGCTTTTTGAAAATCAAATATATGTAAATGCCATTGAGATTATTACTAAATTGATGAATTATCTAAAAGAAGAATTAGATTTTAAAACATTGGAATTAAATGTAGGTGGCGGGTTTGGTATAGGTTATACTGATAAAGATACGCCTAAACCCATAGAGTATTTTACAGATATTATTATGGAAACAGTAAAGTTGCAATGTGATAAATATAAAATGCCTATTCCTACAATAATCATAGAGCCAGGTAGGTGGATTATAGCAGAAGCAGGAATCACATTATATACAATAGGTGTAATTAAAGAAATACCTGGTATTAGAACATATGCAAGTATTGATGGTGGTTTACCTGATAATCCAAGACCTGCCCTATATCAAGCTGAATATGATGCAGTTGTGGCTAATAAAATAAACCAAAAAGCTGATAAAGTTGTGACCATTGCTGGTAAATGTTGTGAAACAGGGGATATACTCATTTGGGATTTAAAAACTCCTGATTTAGAGCCGGGAGATATTTTAGCAGTATTAAATACTGGTGCATATAATTTTTCCATGGCAAGTAATTATAATAGACTGCCTAGACCTGCAGTGGTTTTAGTGAGTAATGGTAGTAGTGAAATTATAGTAGAAAGACAGACATATGATGATTTATTAAGAGGAGAAAAAATACCATCTTATCTTAGAGGATAAATTAATTAAATATATTCTTTTACTTAAAATAGCAATTATATAATCTATTGAACAGATATATAATTGCTTATTTTTTACAATGAATTTTAATACATTAAACAAATACAAAGACATCATCATATCATATACTATATAAAATAATTTTATCAAGGGGGATCTTATAATGAATATGATAAGACCTGGAGCATTAAAAGAGGGAGATATTATAGGTATTATTGCTCCAGCCAGCCCATTAAAAAATGAAAAGGTAAAACTAGCGGTAAATAAGATTATGGAATTAGGTTATGGGGTAAGATTAGGAAGAAGTTGCTATAAATCCCATGGATATTTGGCAGGAAGTGATGAATTAAGAGCCCAAGATATAAATAATATGTTCGGTGATTCAGAGATAAAGGCAATTTTATGTCTCAGAGGTGGATATGGCACCATGAGAATATTGGATATGATAGACTTAGAGCTTATTAAATCAAATCCAAAGATTTTCATAGGATATAGTGATATTACAGCATTACATCTCTTAATAAATCAAAAATGTAATCTCATCACATTCCATGGTCCCATGGCAATTAATATTGCAGAAGGTTTAGATAAATTTAGCATGGAATTATTATTAAGGTCTATAACAAAAACCACTGCCATTGGAGAAATAAATAATCCAGAAGATATGGATATACATTGTTTAGTCGGTGGAGTAGCTGAGGGGAAGATTACAGGCGGAAATTTAAGTTTAATTACTTCTACAATCGGAACAAGATATGAAATTGATACAAAGGGAAAAATATTATTTTTAGAGGATGTTGGAGAAGATATATATAAAATAGATCGGATGCTAAATCAATTAATATTGTCAAATAAATTGCAGCAGGTTTCAGGAATTATACTAGGTAGTTGGCAGGATTGTAATAATAGGGAATATGAAAAAAGCTTAACTTTAGATGAAATTTTCACTGAGCTTATTTTACCCTTAGGAATACCTACTATATATAATGTACAAATAGGACATTGCGATTCTAAAATAACATTACCCCTAGGCCTTACTGCTGAAATTATAGCTGAAAAAGGAAAAATATACATAAAAGAGGGAGCAGTGATCTAATTATGGAGGGAAAAAGGATTTTACAAGAAGCAAAGGAAATACTGGATTGGCTAATAGACATTAGGAGAGATTTTCATGAGAATCCGGAATTATCTTTAGAAGAATTTAGAACCCAAGAGAAGATTATAAATTATTTAAAGGGGATGGGTATTAAAGATATTACTAAAATGGCCAATACAGGTGTGGTTGCCACAATCAAAGGTAAAAAACTTGGCAAAGGTAAAGTAGTGGCTTTAAGAGCAGATATGGATGCACTACCTATAAAAGATAATAAATCAGTACCATATAAATCTAAAATAGAAGGTAAAATGCATGCTTGTGGCCATGATGCTCATATGACAATTCTACTAGGAGCTGCTAGAATATTAAAATCAAAAGAAGATAATTTCAGTGGAGTTGTAAAACTAATATTTCAGCCAGCAGAGGAGACGGTGGGTGGGGCTGATATAATGATAGAATCAGGTGTTTTGGATAATCCCAGAGTAGACAGTATTTTTGGTTTACATGTTTCCTCTGAAATACCAACAGGTCATATAGGCATAAGATATGGTCAGATGAATGCTGCTTCTGATGAAATAAAAATCACCATAGAAGGTGTAAGTACCCATGGTGCCTATCCCCATGATGGAGTAGATGCTATTGTTGTATCAGCACAGGTGATATCAGTATTACAGACCATAGTAAGTAGAAATGTGGATCCTAGAAAATCAGCAGTACTTACATTAGGTACTATAAGAGGTGGCACACAGGAAAATATAGTTGCAAATAAGGTAGAAATGACAGGTACCATTAGAACATTAGATATGGATACGAGGAAAATGGTTATAGATAGATTAAAAAAAACTGTGGAAAATGTGGCAGAAGGTTTTGGAGCTATAGGTATAGTAGAAATAATAGAAGGATATCCCCATTTAATCAATGATAACAATATGGTAGAAATGGTAGAGAATAACGCCATAGAACTATTAGGACATAATAATATACATAAAATAGATATACCAAGTTTAGGTGTGGAGGACTTTGGTTATTTTCTTCAAAAAATACCTGGAGCTTTTTATAGACTGGGTTGCAGAAATGAAGTAAAAGGTATAATTCATCAAACTCATAATGATTTATTTGATATTGATGAAGATTGTCTTGCTGTTGGAGTGGCATTACAAGTTAAAAACGCATTAAAAGTTTTAGACTAGATAAGTGGGCAAATAAAAAAGTATAAATATATAATATAAGTATAAATATATAATATAAGTATATAATATGGCCATACTAATAAATGCTGTAATAATAAATTTAATAGGAGTGGCTATAATGCTCATTGTATTTAGTAGAACCTTAATTTTATATGTTTTAATAGTTGTGGTTATAAGAATGATGGGAAAGAGACAAATTGCAGAAATGCAACCTTTTGAGCTGGTTATTACTATTATGATAGCTGATTTAGCAGCAATTCCCATGCAAAATATGGGAGTACCTTTAATAAATGGAATTATTCCTATTATAACTTTATTATCTGTTCAGGTATTTATATCCTATATGTCCTTAAAGTCAGAAAAAGTTAGAGAAATTATATGTGGCAAACCCAGTTTAATAATTGATAAGGGAAGAATAGTAGAATCTGAATTAAGAAAACTGAGAATTGACATGAATGATCTTTTAGAACAATTAAGAGTTCAAAATTATTTAAATATAAGCGATATAGAATTTGCCATATTAGAAACCAATGGAAAGATAAGTATTACACCTAGGGCAGAGAAAAGAGGAGTTACAGTATCAGATTTAGGAATTAAAGCTGAACGAGAGGAATTACCCATAACACTTATTGTAGATGGTAAACTATTTAGCACAAATTTAAAAAATAGTGGATATGATAAAAATTGGCTTTTAAAAAAATTAGAAAAAAATAAAATAAAAAGAATAGAGGATGCTTTTTTTGCCTTTATAGCTTCAGACGGAGTTTTTCATGCACAGAGTAAAGAAATAACAGCTCAAAAGGAGGAAAGATTGTGAAAGTATCAATTATAACATTGATAATACTGGTTTTATTTTTTGGAGGTGCCATATATGGCAATATATATATAAATAATAGTGCTGATCAACTAACTTATGAAATTGAAAAATTAGATGAATCTATTGATGAATTAAATTGGGATGAGGCAAAGATACATATGGAAGGAATTATGGACAATTGGCAAAAAATCAAAAAAATATGGCTTACTATTTTAGAACATGAGGAAGTCAATAATATAGATTTGCTACTTGGAAGGCTAAAAAGATATGTAGAAATAGAAGAAAGTAATGATGCCACAAGTGAAATAGCAGCATTAAAACTTTTAATACAACATACCACAGAAAAGGGAAGCTTCAAATTAGTAAATATTTTATAAACATATAAAAACTCCTTGAAATATAATAAATATATTTTAAGGAGTTTTTATATTGAAATTTTAATAAGTGGAGCCAAGATTCTAATATTAATGGTGATATAAAAAATTATGTAAATAAGCGAATTATGGCTAATATAAGTAATATGGATCCTGGAATAAAACAGGTTCTTTCTTTTATAGAATTAGAAACAAGATTTTTGCCTAAATATATTCCTGATAACAGAAAGATAAGATTCATTATTGCAACTAAAAACAATGCCAATATAATAGTAGTCATATTGGATAAGGACACAGCTACACCAATTGCCAAGGAATCTATTGCTAGGGCAATGCCTAATAAAATAGCTTCTTTAGTATCAATTACACCAGAAATATTTAAATCTACCTTTGAAGGATCTCTCAATATATTGATTACTATTCCTAGAGAATCAATGCTAATGACTGCAATAGATTGGGGGTTTAAATGATTTTTTCTAGGATATTTTTTGTTTAACCAGGCTTGTATCAAAAACCATATGCCAATTATAAATAAAATACAGAATCCTATAAATTCAATAAGTCTTGTTGGAATAAATTTGGTTAAGAGATTTCCAAGAAAAAACCCAATAGATAATAAAAGGATAGAAATAAAATCTAATATGACAAGAGAATATAATGGGACTTTAATATTTTTCATACCATAGGCAATTCCAACACTTAAACTATCCATACTAATAGCTATGGCAATTAAAAAACTTTGAATCATAGAATTCCCCCCTTTTTATTAAAAGTAAAACTTTTTATATACGTTAATATATTATGTATATATGTAATTAGAGTGACAGAATAAATATATCTAATTTAGAAATGAATTTATAAATAAGTCCCAATTATATGAGGAAATTATATATATTAAAATCTAAAACTAGTAATAATAAAAATTATTTTTGACCTTAAGAATTATTTATGCTATATTCAATCTTGGTGTTTAAAAATTTTATATAATTTTATAAAAAAATGAAAGGGGATACTCATGGCCAAGACATTTGTATCAAAAAAACAAAATAATATATATAACATTAAACATAAAAATACATTTAATAATTTTGAAAATGAAAGAACAAGATATATTGTGGTCTTGAGCTATATTACTTTCATGCTCATATCATCCTTTGTATTTAATAAGCCTAATGAAATTATATGGGGAATGAAAAATATAGTACAATCTCCTAGTATATTGATAACAGATTATATGGCCGTTGGGAATATAGGCTCAGCTATTTTTAATAGTAGTATATTAATGTTAATATCTACTTTTATAGTCTATAAAAGCAAATCATGTATGACAGGGCCAGTGGTAGCGGGTATATTTACCGTAGGTGGTTTCGCATTATTTGGTAAAAATATATATAATGTATGGAGCATTATCTTAGGCCTATATCTATATACTAAAGCTAGAAATGAAGAGTTTAATAAATATATATTAATAGCATTATTTGGTACAGCCCTAAGTCCTGTAATTAGTAAAATAACCTTTGATTTAGGACTTTCTTTAATCAAAGGAATTATCTTAGCCAATTTATTTGGTATTAGCATAGGTTTTGTTTTAGTGCCTTTAGCTAGTCATTTTGCAAATTTTCATCAAGGTTTTAATTTATATAATTTGGGATTTACTGCAGGGGTAGTAGGTACCATCTGTATGTCAATACTTAGAGGTTTTGGTTTTGAAAGTCAATCAGTATTAGTTGTAGCAGAGGGTTATAACATAATATTAGGAATTTATTTAGGTATATTATTTGTTTCAATGATTATTTTAGGCTTTTTATTTAATAATAAAAGTTTTAAAGGGTATAATAATATACTAGATAATTCAGGCAGAGCTACAACGGATTATATAAAGTCAAATGGTTTTGCATTAACATTAATAAACATGGGGTTATTAGGAATAATTGCAACCATATATGTACTAATGGTAAGAGGAGAGTTAAATGGTCCCACAATGGGTGGCATTTTAACTATAGTTGGATTTGGGTGTTTTGGAAAGCATGTAAAAAATGTAGTGCCAGTAATGATAGGAGTATATATGGCAACCCTATTACTAATATGGGATACCAATTCAACAGGAGCTCTTTTAGCAGCTTTATTTGGTACAACCTTAGCACCTATAGCTGGAGAATATGGTTGGAAAAATGGCGTTATTGCAGGTTTTCTACATACAGCTGTAGTTATGAACACAGGTTTTTTACATGGAGGAATGAATTTATATAACAATGGATTTTCTGGTGGTTTAATTGCGGCCACATTAGTACCAATAATTAATTCATTAAAAAGAAAAAGATAATAATGAAATATCCCTATATATGAAAGTCATAAACAAACTAATTAGCTAATGTATAATAAAAGAATAAAATATTTAATTATGGTATTGACAACAAATAAAAAAGATGGTATATTAAATATCCGTCGGGATACTTAAGCTTCCTGAGGACCCAAAAAGAAATTAAAATACTTTTAATAAAATAGTTTTTAAAAATAAATTTTGGGTATTGACAAAAAGAAAAAGATTTGTTATATTAAAAAAGGTCGCCTAATAAGAGTGCGACCTAAATCACAAGGAAATGCAAGAAACAAAAAATAAATTGCAAAAAACCCTTGACAAAGAAAAAGAAACATGATATATTAAGAAAGTCGCCCAAGAG
>JAAYNB010000039.1 GCA_012521085.1 Clostridiales bacterium
ATATACAATATGGCATTTATTATAGCTGCTCCCACTGTACTACCACCTTTTCTTCCCACGGTGGTTATATAGGGAATATCCCTTTTTACTACTTCTTCCTTTGATTCTGCTGCCCCTACAAATCCCACTGGTACTCCCACTATTAGGGCTGGTTTTGTCTCACCATTATCCACATGTTTTAATAATTCAAATAGGGCTGTAGGTGCATTTCCTATTACAAATATCTTTGTATTTTCATCTTTAACTGCCCTTTCCATTCCAATCATAGAACGGGTTAATCCCTTTAATTTTGCTTCCTCTGCAACTTCTTCATCATGTACTAAACAATAGATTTCACAGTTTAATTCTTTTAGTTTTCTCTTGTTTATTCCTGATAGGGCCATATTAGTATCTGTGTAAATTTTGCAACCATTTTTAAGAGCATTTATGGCACTATCTATGGCTGTATCACTGATTTTAGTAATATCTCCATATTCAAAATCTGCAGTAGTATGTATAACCCTTTTTATAATTTTATCTTCCCTTTCAGGAAATGTCTTATCTCCTAGTTCCTCTGTTATTATTTCAAAACTTCTCTTTTCTATTGCCATTGGATCTTTTATATATTCCATAGGTTACTCCTTCCATGTTATGCTTTTATTATTTTTCCTCCTCCAGGGACTATATTGTATATAGAGAAGGATATATAATTATCTATATATTTTTTTTTATTGATTTCATATTTAAATTTTTCTATATCCATGTTTTTATCATTAAACAGTATTCCTATAACAGAGCCACTATGTCCCACATTGACACCATAGGCTCCTAATTTTTCACTGATTTCAACCATATCCTCTAATCCTGATTTATAAAGTATTTTTTGATTGGCTAATGCACTTAATGTACTAGACCTACCTATTTCCTTTAAATCTCTATTTTTAATACCTTTTTCAAAATGTTCTAAGGATTTTTTCATAATATCTTTATTTTTTATTAATAATTCTGTATGATCTGTTTTTCTAAAATCTATAGTGTCTATTTTTTCTTTTCCCTCTAATAACAGTACTTTACAATCCGGTAAATTGTCATATTCCTTTATAAAATCACCTTTCAAATGATCGAATAATGTTAATTTAGAAAAGACAGTGCTATCTGTTGGTTCTATATTTATACATAATCTTGCTATTTCCATCTCAGTAATATCTTTATTCAAATATGTGGCTGTTGCCAAGGTTGTTGCCACAAGGTCTGCCGTACTACTGGCCATGCCCTTGGCAATGGGTATTTTAGAATCTATTTTTATAACTATATTTTCGTAATCTTTTTCACAATAATCATAGTATTTAAATACTTCTTTCATTATCCTATAAGCTTTTTTATATCTATTAGGAATTATTTTTTTCTCTTTTGTTTTATCTTCTATAAGGCTTGCTTTGCTGAATAAATCTACGCCATAGGAAATAAGTTTTTCTCCTCCATAAATATATCCCTGTAATAATTCACCACAGGATGCAGGGCATATGGCTTGTATCACATTATCCACCTTCTTTTATCCATTACTGATTTTTATATTAACTCTCCTATAATCTCTAATGGCTTGTCTATATTTTTTCTTATTTTTTCATAATCCTCTGGTGAAATTGTAAATATAAGAATGGTAGCTGGGCCACCGGATTTTTCTATATCTACTTCTAAATTTTCATAAATTTTTAAAGTCATATTATTGGATTTAGCTAGATAATTTGCCTCATATAGTATTCCCTTTGAACCAACGGGATATATCTCCCTTACTACTTTAGAATTTAAAAGGGTCTTTATATCATCTATACTGCATATTTCATTGTCTACAGGAATATTTATTTCATTTCCCACTTTAGGAATTCCCAGGACTACCACATAATCTCCTTTTTGAGATTTTTTTATTTTAGCCTGATTTTTATCAACTTCACCTATAATTGTAATTCCCA
>JAAYNB010000040.1 GCA_012521085.1 Clostridiales bacterium
AAGGAAATTTAAAAGTGGATTCATGTATAAGAGTGGATAAAATTTATACTTTAGCTCAAAATATTGTTATTAAGAAATTTGGCGAAGTTAATGATGATATTATGAATGAGGTAAAGAATAAAATTAATGAACTAATAAAATAACAGGAGATTCTCCTGTTATTTTTTCTTAATTTTATTTATGTTTTGGAATACCATAATATAAAAGGTTCTTATCTATTTACAATTAACTTAGGTTGAATATATCCTAAAAAAGAATATAATATAAGTAAAAGGAAGGTGAAGATTTTATGAAAATTAATATAAATAATTTAGTATCTATTTCAGAAGCTAATCAAAATTTTTCTAAAGTAGCTAGATTAGTAGATGAAAATGGAGCTGCAGTTATTTTAAAAAATAATGTACCTCGTTATGTATTAATAGAATACAGCCAATTAGAGAATGAAGAAACAATAGGTGATGAAGAAGTAGATGAAGTAGCTAAAAGATTATTATCTAAACATATGAAGGCATTTGAGGAATTAGCCAAATGAAAAGATTAACTAAAACTCAAATATTAAAAATGCATAGCCTTCTTATTCAAAAAACAGGTGGAAGCGATGGCGTTAGAGATGAAGAATTGATTGAGCTTGGATTAGGGGTAGCAGATGGTTCAGTAAGTTATAAAGATTTATTAAATTGGATAATTGACCACAGTTAATAAAAAGCTTGGCATAATATGAAGACACCAAGCTTTTTATTTTACCATAATTTAAAGAGATATATCTATCGGTAAATAAGTTTTGCGAGTAGAACCGATACGGTGAACCGTATCATAAGTGAAAGAAAGCTTATTGTAAATCTCTATATAATAATGAAAATAAAATGTTGATATATTTTTATATTTACATTTATTAATTATAAATTAGTATTTAGGAGTTACCAGGTCAAAAGGAAATAGTATAATTGTATATATGTAGATTTATATGTGATGTGGGTCCTATTATTCTTAGGAGTATGCGACGAAGAATCTTTATTTTAGAACTTAAGATTCTTCGCCTCTGGCTCAGAATGACTCTCTCCTGCTTATGTCATCCTGAACGAAGTGAAGGATCTTTTTCTAGCTTCTAAGATTCATCGTTTATACTGGGGGTAGTAGTCATGTTTAGTAAGTATTCTTTATATCATACGATAATAATTGGTCATAAAATGTCGAGTTTCATACTTTATCCTTTGTTATAATGAACTTAAGAAAGGGGTGAAAGGATGCTTAAAGAACTAAATGAAGTTATTGATTATATTGAAGAGCACCTAACTAATGATATTAGACTTGAAGAAATATCTAAATATGCCGGTGTTTCGGATTATCATTTTAGAAAAATCTTTTATTATTTATCTGGATTAACATTGAGTGAGTACATTAAAAACAGAAAACTTTCAGAGGCAAATAAGGATTTATTAAATAATGAGAGAGTAACGGATGTGGCATTTAAATATGGTTATGAGTCTATTGATGGTTTCACCCGAGCATTTAAATCATGGAGTGGATTTTTACCATCGGAAGTGGCTAAGTTAGGTATAAGTAAATCCTTTCCCAAACTTTCATTTTATATTGAAGTTAAAGGAGGAGAAAGTATGGATTACAAAATAGTAGAAATGCCTGCCTTTAAATTGGCTGGTGTAAGTAAAAGAGTACCCATGCAATTTAAGGGGGTAAATAATGCTATTGTTGAATTGGCTAAGAGCATTACAGAGGAGCAAAGAAAAGCAATGCGTGCCATTCAAAACATTGAACCCTACGAAATTGTTAATGCTTCTTATGAGCATGAGCACGATTTTATGAAGGATGAAGGGGAACTGACTCATTTAATTGGAGTTTTGACTACAGAAGAAAATATAAGTGAAATTTTAGATGTGATTGAAGTACCAGCATGTACCTGGGCTGTTTTTCCCAATGAAGGTCCTTTCCCAGAAACTTTACAAGAGACCTATGCAAAGACTTATTCAGAATGGTTAGTAGTTTCTGATTATGAAGTGATTATGGCTCCTGTGTTTTCATTTACTAAGATGGATGAAGAAAAAGAAAATTACGCTTATAGTGAAATTTGGATGCCTGTACGAAAAAAATAAAAAACTATAAAAGGCTTGTAAACATTTTTCCTTCTCTGAATATAATGTACTAACCTAATTTTTAGGTAAACATTTTGAGGAGGTGACAATATGCCTTGTAATAGAATAGTTGATGCAGGTAATGGTTGGCAAATTGCTCTTATATCACCAGCAATTAATGTCCCATCCACTACTTTTCAATATGAACTAACTAGAATTGTAGGAGAGGATTCAGAGGAAATAAGTAATGTTAGAATTTGTTTATGCCCAGGTATTTTAGATGAGGAAAGAACAGGGTTATTAGAAAACTGTTCTTATACAGTCTTCTATGAACAAGGAACTGCTAGTTGTGAAGGACCTAATCAAATGTGTTGTTCTATAGATAATAGTATTCCTGATCCAGATGAAAATCCAGCTGCTTGTGAAGGTTTAAAGTTTGATAATATTCCATCTGGCATAGGTGATAATGAACAGACAAGAATACTTTCAAACTTTACTCTAACTAGGCCTCTTCCAATAGGTCAGGTATCCATGGGATTAAAAGCAGGAAATACTTCAGCAGTGGCTACTGGTGTCTGTGGTCCTGTTTGTGATAATATAATTCCACCAACCCGTAGTATTATTTTATAAAATAACTAACATTAGATGAGGTAGATAAATCTATCTCATCTTTTTTCACTTAATATAGTATTTTGTAATAATATTTATTACAAAGTATTTAGGGGGTTTAGCTATGGCAATAAATCCAGTGCTATTCATATTACTCCTGATTATTATGATAATCCAAGTAGTAATATATAAGTTATTAATATCTAAATTTAAATTGATAGAGGATTTGATAAATATGATTAATATAGAGGTAAAAGAATCTAAGCATTTGAAAGATATAAAAAAGATTGAAACTACGTTAGATTACGGAACTATTAACCAAGAAAATGAAAAAATATTGTTTAGAAAAGAAATAAAATTAAACAAAAGTTCAAACGTTATTGATATGGATGTAGATGTAAAAGGTGGAAAAGATAATATTTATAACTAAAGTAAATATTTTTATTTGATCTCTTTTTATGTGTAACAGTATGTACTACTTAGTAATATTATAAAGTATGTCATAAAGAAAGGAGGTCAAAAGAATGGCTTGTATTTTAAGTGCAGGAAATATTACTCTACCAGATGAATTTGAACAGCAACAATTAAGATTGGATTTGGGTGTAAGAAGTATTGAAGATGTTGTCATTGTTGGCAGAATTACTGATTGTGAAACTAATGAACCAATCGTTGGAGCTATAGTTAAGTTGTTTGTACCCATTCCCGGGGGATTAGAAGATATATGTCATACTTTCTCAGGCTGTGACGGATATTATATGTTAAGAATTCCATCTGAATTTGCTGGTGAAACTGTAACTATTATGGCAACTTGCTCAAATTGTGATGGAGATATAGAGCCTTGTGAATGTCCGTAGAAGGATAAAAATTCCTCTTGTTTTTAGGTTAATTTTAAATTAATACTGACAGAGGGCTAATTAACTTTGCCCTCTGTTAATATATATTGTTCAATGGGAGGGGCAGATATATGAAAGATAGATTTGACAAAGGCTATAATAAGTCCAAATATAGGTTATGCAAAAAATTTTTTTCCTTACCATTTCCAGAATTCTATCCTCCACAATTACCTTGTAGCTGGTTTATTTACGCAGGGGATTTACCAGTTAAAAGGATTAGGGATGTGATAGTTTTTGGCATTATAACTGATTGTGTAGGGGGAGAACCAATAGAGGGAGCCTTGGTGAAGGTATTTTGTACTAATGATGAGGGACAATTAGTAGATATATGTGAAACCATTAGTGGATGTAAAGGATATTATATGCTAAACTTATCTGAAAAATTTGAAGGAAAGACCATAAGAATTATGGCAACTTGCTCCAGTTGTTCACAAACTCTTGAGCCTTGCCAGTGTCCTAATTAAGGTTAAAGGAAATGGTAAAATGAATCAATGGACTGTATTAATATATGCCAATGGCAATAATGAATTAGAACCTGAGGTATATAAAAGATTTGTAGAACTTGAAAAGGAGAATTTTAAGGATAAAATAAATATACTTGTTCAAATAGGTAGAGGAAATAGAGATTTAATAAATATTTTAAGACAACAGGTTAATTTAAAAGATACAATTAAGCAGTGGGAAGGTGTACGTAGATATGAGATAAGAGAAAGTAAATTTAATCTAATCCAAGACCTTGGGTCCATAAATATGGCATCACCTGAGAATTTTGCTGAGTTTGTTATATGGGGTATTAAAAAGTATCCCTTATCCAAGATTATGGTCATTATCTCAGGACATGGAGCGGGATTTATAGGACTTATGACAGATTATACACAAGAAAAGCCCTATATGATGGATATATTTGGTCTAACTAATAGTTTATATAATATTAAAGCTAATACAGGAAGAAGTATAGATTGTTTAGTATTAGATGCATGTTTTATGAATATGGTGGAAGTGTGGAATGAAATTGCTTTAATTTCTAATAAACCTGTAAAATATTTATTTGCTCCTTCAAAGAACTTGAAATTAGAAGGTTTATCCTATAGTTTGATAGTTAAAAGTATTGTATCAAAATTTACTATAAGAAGGAGCTTAAAAGAAACAATAAAGATCTATAATGCTAATTTTAAAAAAGATGGGCAACTACTATTAGTAGATTTAAATAAGAAATATTTTAATTTACTTTATAAAGAGATAGATCATATTAGCAAAATCTTATCTGAGAAAAATATTGATTTAAGACCACTTTTATATAAATGGTGTTTATTTAAACCTATTGATCCATTAATTAGTTTATTAGATTTAAAGTGTCTATTGGAGAAGTATAATATTAATAATAAATTAATGAGTATATTAAATAATATAATTATATGTCCTGAGTTAACAGATATACATTATAGAATAAATGAAGGTCCAAGCCTATATCTACCTCTAAATTTAACCCAGTACTTAGAACTAAGATATTATTATGATAGTTTATTATTCATTCAAGAAAATAACTGGTCAAAGATAGTAGGTGGACCGGGAAATTTTGTACCAAGAAAAAATATTAAAAAAAATTACTTTGAATTAGTACCTCCTATAATAATACCACTATACTATGTTGTGGCAACGATATTAGATCAAAACCCAGAGATATCAGATAAAGAGGCATGGGAAATAGTCAGGACAGTATGGGAAGAATAATATTATAAATATTATTCTTCTTTAATAGCCCATTCTGGTCTTAATAATTTTTCTTCAACTTTACCAATTTCCACAGCTGGGAAACCTTCAAGTATTGCATTATCAGGAAATTGGCTTCTTTGTTTTACTAAGGAACCTGGTTTAACCAAAGTATTTTTACCTAGTTTACTATAATCACATATAATAGCTCCAGATTCTATAACTGAATTTTCACCAATATTTGTACCATGGACAATACATCCAGGACCAATGGTGACATTATCATTTATAATCAATTGATTATCTGGCAATAGATGTAATACTGTATTTTCAAGGATATGAACATTATTACCTATTCTAACTGGTCCATGGGAATTACCAATTATTTTAACTCCAGAGCCTATAATTGTATTTTCACCAATTATTACATCTCCTGTAATTTCTGCTGTATCATAAAGATAAGCTGATTTTGCAACTTGTGGATATTTGTTATTATATTCATATAGTTTTCCCATGGATTTTCCCTTCCCTTCATTTTCAAATATATTTTCCACATATTCTGTAAGATCTATATTATCTCCCCTCATTCTCTTTATCATGGCCTTATCTTCTTTGGTTAATTTTCTAATGGCCCTACCTGGTCTACCTACCACTACAGATTCAGGAGGAATTACCATACCTTCAGGAATTAATGTTCCCTCACCAAAGATACACATATCTCCAATCTTAGACCCAGGTAGGAAAATTACTCCATTTCCTATTTCACATAGATCTCCAATTTCGGCACCAATGGCAATACATTTATGTCCAAAGATAGTCTTTTGTCCAACCCTTAAAGGATGAGAGGGAGTTCCTATAAGTACTGAGTTTTCTAGAATCCAACTTGTGTTTTCAATGGTTATTGAATCATCTATAGATCTTAATATACTACCCTGTGCTATATAAGCCCCATGACCCAGACCGACTTTTCCTATTAGTCTTGCAGATTCATCTATTTTTATAGCTGACATAGTATCAACTCCTTATTCCACTTTATAAATTATTATATCACAATAGTACGAATATTTATAATTTTAAACACAATCATGATTAAGATACTAACTTTTATATCTTTTACCATAATAAAATAGTATAATGAACATAAATAATATTAATAAAATGGAGGGGAAATTGTGAAAAAAGAAAACCTAGGATTTTCCCATGAGGGAATTAAGAAAAAATTAAACCCCATAATGTCCATCACAATTATCTATTTATTATGTTTTGTATTTAGGATATTTGAATATATGGTAATTCGTACAGACCAAAGTATTTTTGGTGAGGCCTTTATACATAAATTAATAGGTATTTTTATTCTTATCTTGTATTGGAAAAGTCAAAGACATAATAAAAAGGTTCTTTCTCTATAAAAGGGGAATTTGAGTATAAAACAGAATATAAATACTATATAATGGAATTAGAAGTTTGGAGGAGATATTCTGAAGGATTTTGACAGGGTTTATAAATATTATGATAATTTTATGAGATTCTTTAGTTTATATAAATTTGAAGAAATAAAGAAAGCATTAAATTTAAATGGAAGTGAAGTAATTGTTGATATGGGGGGAGGAACTGGGGAATTAGGTGAATATCTAATGGATAGTTGTAGTCTTATTTATATCTTAGATGAAAGTGATAAAATGCTATCTAAAGTTAAAGTTAATGAAAAGATAATACCAGTGCAAGGGGAGGCTTTAAGTACGGGATTTGAAAGTAAGAGTATAGATGTTGTAATATTATCTGATGTATTTCATCATATAAGTAATCAAGGTAAATTACTAGAAGAAATAGAGAGAATATTAAAAAGAGATGGAAAATTGTTAATAATGGACTTTGAGAAAAAACATTTTAGAACTAAGTTATTAATATTATTTGAGTATTTATTATTTGGAAAGCTTTATTTTAAAACTAAGGATGAGATAATAGATATTTTAACTGAAAGTTTCAAAATAGATAAGATAATAGATAAAGGCTATTATTTCATTATTGTGGGGTTAAATAGATGTTAAAGAAATTAATGTTTTTCATAAAGATAGGCTATAAGATACTAAAAAAAGATGTTATAG
>JAAYNB010000041.1 GCA_012521085.1 Clostridiales bacterium
CAAATCATTTTTATCTTTTATTAAATCATTAATTATTTCTTCTAGGACATTTATTGTTTCTTTATCATCTTTTTTTGCTTTGACTGCAGATACTTTATTAATTATAGTCTCTGTAGTGTTTCTAATCGCAATTTCTGTTAATTTGGCACCTAACAATATAGCTTGATTTTCTAAATTATTCATTTTTGCCCCCTGACCAATTAATAATTTTAAATTCATCCTAATCAAATTTTCGTAAAGATTTTAAGTTTGGTTATGAATGACTTTCTTGACAGTATTCCCTTACAACATCTAACCAATTTTCATACCAATACCATTGTTTGGCTACATACACTCCATAATTATACCTAGGATTTCTTGCGTCTTTATTTTGCCAAAGTTGAGTATGATAGTGCATAGAAAACTTTTCATACCCTTCGTCATTCATTCTTTTTACAATTTGTGAGGGTAAATATTTAGGTTTTTCAACACCCCGAATTAGTACTTTTTCTACATTTTTTGCATTTTCACTACCAGCTTTTATAAATTCTACAGCTTTATCAGCTTGATTAGCTCTATTTACCGAAATAGGAACATATACAACTCTGTACGCATACGACTGTAATTTTAATTCTTCATCTGATAATCCTGCTTCAAATTCTGTTACAAATTTGATGATATTAGAATATTTTAGATTATCAGCTTCTTTTCTCAACTGTTGTTCTTGTAAAGGATTTAATGGTGTTAGCTGAATAGCTAGGCTAAGCTGTGATTGAATGCTATGTTTTTCTCCAAATAACTTTACCAATTCTCTATTATAGTTTAATGAGCAAGCCTGGAGTTTCGCTCCAATATAATCATCAATTTTATCTGTTCTTTGATGCTCAATTTCATGTCTAATCCCGATTAAAAACTTTAAATTTAAAATCGTTCCCTTATCTAAAGGACACTCTTTATCATTTAAGCATCTTTCTAAGTCCCAATATTTATATGCTTTATGCTTAGTCCTATCATAGCTTTTTCTTTTACCTTGCATTTTATAATACCTATAATCTACATTTATGCTACGGTAATAGGCATGCATTAAATACGTCCAAGAAATTACAGAAGTGACAATGAAAATTTCAGATTTAAAATTTATTAGAGGGTTATTATATATTTGTATTGCAGACATCATTGCTTCTTTTGATTTTTCTATCAATTCATTTTTAATAGACCAGACCATATTTTCACCTCTTACTCAGACACTTAAATATCATCTCTTCATAAAATATCATAAGCTCCTTACCATCATAGGGTTTTTTAAATAATAATATCCTCCAACTCTTGCTTTATAAAAAAGTCCCCTTAAAATTTATTGCATTATACATCTTACATAGCCTCGAACTACTCTCCATTCAGGGTTTCCATCAGAGCTTGGAAACTCTCTAGCCCTGCCTCTATGTTTTCTATTATTTCATTAGCTAAAATATCTGGATCTGGCAAGTTTTCTAAATCAGTTAAACTATCATCCTTAAGCCAAAATATGTCCAAGCTTGTCTTGTCTCTTTCAATGATTTCATCATAGCTATATTTTCTCCATCTTCCTTCTGGATTTTCTTCTGACCATGTTTCCTGCCTATCATGTCTATTAGATGGATTATAGCATTTTATGAAATCTTCTAGATCTTCAAATTGCATTGGCTTTTTCTTTAAAGTATGGTGGATGTTGGTCCTATAGTCATAAAACCATACTTCTTTTGTCCAAGGGTCTCTGGCTCCTGGTCTATTGTCAAAGAAGAGTACATTAGCCTTAACGCCTGGTCTATAAAATATACCTGTTGGCAATCTTAGTATTGTGTGAAGCTCTGTAGTCTTTAAAAGTTCCTTTCTAACTGTTTCTCCTGCTCCACCTTCAAATAATACATTATCAGGAAGAACCACTGCAGCCTGTCCATTTTCTTTTAAGAGAGTTCTTATATGCTGTAAAAAATTTAATTGTTTATTTGATGTGGTCACCCAAAAGTCTTGCCTATTGTAGACTAAATCCTCCTTAACTTGCTCACCCTCTTCATTGGTAATAGTCATAGAAGATTTCTTCCCAAAGGGTGGATTAGCCAGAACATAATCATATCTATTGCCTTCATCTGCTATTAAGGCATCTGCGGAAGAAATAAAACTTTCACCATCAATTTCACCTATATTATGTAAAAACATATTCATCAAGCAAAGACGTCTAGTATTGGCTACAATTTCATTACCATAGAAAGTTTTATTCTTTAAAAACTCCTTTTCATCCCTATTTAGGTCATGGGATTGGCTGATATAATCGTAAGATGCTAGAAAAAATCCACCTGTTCCGCATGCTGGGTCTATTATGGTTTTTTGTGGTTCCGGCTGGACACAAGATACCATAGCTTTTATAAGAGCTCTAGGTGTAAAATATTGACCTGCACCACTTTTTGTATCCTCAGCATTTTTTTCTAGAAGACCTTCATAAATCTTTCCTTTTAAGTCTGATCCCATCATTCCCCA
>JAAYNB010000042.1 GCA_012521085.1 Clostridiales bacterium
AAACTATCGCGTCTACCAATTCCGCCACCCTCGCATTTAATATTTTGTTATTCATATTAATTATATATTATATTCACTTTTTAATCCTATAATAGTATAGTATGTACATTCCAATATGTCAAGTAAGGAAGATGAAGCTGGGTTTTAATATCTACCCAGCTACTTTTTATTATTTAGTATTAATGAACCAATCTTCTATACCATAAAACAAGTTATAATTACTTGGTTTAAATTCACCTTTAACTTTATCTCTTACAACAATGGAGGCATTTTTAAAAAATAGGCTCATATAAGGTAATTCTTCAACTATATGCTTTTGTAATTGACTATAAACGCTTTCTTTAGTAATGTCATTTGGCGCATTTATAGCTCTATGGAGTAAATCATCCATCTTTTCATTATTATATGATATGAAATTACTACCCTCAATATTTGATGAATGAAAAGCAAAGGATAAATCTGTTACATAAGATAGATTCCAACCTCCTAATACTATATCAAAATTACCTGTATTAATTCTATTATTATATTCTTCCCATTCAACCATTTCTATCTCTATTTCTATTCCTATGTTTTCCAATTCTTCCTTAATAAAAAATGCTACTTTTTCCCTTAATAAATTATCATCATTGATTAGTAAACTAAACTTTAGTGGTTGTAAATTTTCATTTAACATGAGCTTTTGCTCATTATTCAGTGTATACCCACTATTGTTTAGTAATTCTATTGCCTTATCAATATTATGTCCATATGTTAACTGGGACACATCATAGATTGATTCTAAGGGATGGATTGGTACATCTACAGTAGTGGCATGTCCTAGATATATATTATTTATTAATTTATGTCTGTCAATTCCATAGGCTATAGCCTTTCTTATATTTTTATCATTGAGTAAGGGTCTTTTAAAATTAAAGCCTAGAAATTCATAATTATGTGATATATACTCATATACATTGACATTTTTCTTTTCTGTATATTTGGCCCAATCAATAGCTGTTGGTTGAGCTAAGTCTATATCACCAATTTCAAAGACAGATAATTGGGTTTTCGCATCTGGAACTATCATAATATCTATATCTGAAATATAAGGTACCTTTCCCCAATAATTATCATTTCTAGATAATTTAATATTTCTCATGTTGTCATATTTTTCTAATTTAAAAGGACCAGTACCTATGAGCGGAAAATTTGATGATTGTAATTTATTCATATTCTCTCCTTGAAATACATGCTTTGGTAAAATTGGGAAAGTCATTATTTCTAAAGCATTACTATAAGGCTGAGAAAATGTAATATTAATAATATTATTTTCTACTATTCTTACATCTGATATATATTTTAAGCTATCTTGAAAAACAGATGTCCCATATGTATTATCTTTTATTAAGTTTATGGTAAATATAATATCCTCTGCTGTTAATGGTGTGTCATCATGCCATTTAACATCATTACGTAAGGTGAATTGAATACTTTGTCCATCTTCAGATTTACGCCAATCAGTGGCCAGTAAAGGCTTTATTTCCATGTTTTCGTCAAAGGTAACTAAACCTTCATATATTAAATGATGTATTTGAAACAAAGTATAATTTTTATTATATAGTGGATTTAGTGTGCTAAAACGAGTAACAGCAAGTTTAAGTGTTCCTCCATCATCTGGTTCATAAATTTGAGTTATCTCATCTAAATCTTCCTCTACTATATCCATATCTTCTTCTATTATATTCATATTTTCCCCTACATCACATGCAACAATGCTTAGAGATAAAATTATAGTCAATAATATGGATAAAAATTTTGTAGCTTTCACTATTTTGCCCCCTATTACAAGTATTCATCTATATTTTATATGAATTTTTTAATTAACAATAGTTTATCCCATATCTTAACTTCTTTATTATAAAGTGTTTTATAAATCTCATAATCTCTCAAAACCTTTTTTAAATAATTCTCAGTCTCTTTAAATGGAATTTTTTTTAATGTTATTCCATCATCACTATATCTAGGATCATTTAACCATTTAGTAACATTTCCACTTCCACCATTATAGGCTGCAATTATTAACTCTAAATTATTGTCAAATTCTTTGTGCAGCACATTTAAATACCAACATGCAATTTTTATATTTAAATCTGGATCATATAGCATTTCCTCATTGTAGTCTACTATATTTAATTCTTTAGATGCCCAATCACCAGTTATGGGAGCAATTTGCATCAATCCTTTAGCATTTTTTGAAGATAATGCCTTGGGGTTAAAACCGCTTTCATTTTTCATAATAGCCACTACTAAATAAGGATCTATATTATATTCTTTTGTATATACTTGTATTTCATCTCTATAATGTATTGGATATGCAAACTTTGTAATCCATCTGTAATTTGAAATTATAAAAATCATTGTCATAATAATTAATATAACAGTTATCATACGCATAATCCTTTTAGTTATGACTAAAAACAAATTAACCCCTCCAAAATCATTTCTTATTTATCATCTCCCATAATTTTTCTACCTGTACTTTTAAATCCTTTATATCACCAGAATTATCTATTAAATAATCAGCATATTGTATCTTTTCCTCTAAAGGCATCTGTGCTGATATTCTTTTATTTACTTCATCCATAGATAGATTATTTCTTTTTATTAATCTGGACTTTTGTATATCTTTATCTATGGTTATAAGCCATATCTCATCCACCATATGTTTTAAATCCGTTTCTATTAATAAAGCAACATCTAATATTATAACACCATTCACTTGATTTTTTTTATAAAAATTTATCTTATCCTCTATTATTTTAAAGATTCTTGGATGGGTAATATCATTTAATTTTTTCAATGCTGATGTGTCACCGAATACAATATTAGCTAATTTTTTTCTATTAATATCACCTGATTCTAGTAAAATTTCCTTTCCAAAATAATTTATTATGTCCATATATGCAGCTTTTCCTTTTTGTGTAACTTCTTTTGCTATTTCATCAGCATCTATAATTATTGCTCCCAAATCTTTTAGCATTTTAGATACTGTGCTCTTACCACTTGCAATGCCACCTGTTAGTCCTATTATTTTCATGATTTTTATTCTCCTTACTAAACATCATACCATGTATCTCCATAAGCTAAATCTACTTTTAAATCCACTTTTAATTTAATGGCTTCTTCCATGGACTCTTTAACTATTTTTGAAACCTGATTTAATTCTTTCTCAGGAGCTTCTATAATTAATTCGTCATGTACTTGTAATATTAGTTTGCTTTTAAAATTTACTTCTTTTAATTTGTTAAATACTTTTACCATGGCAACTTTAATAATATCCGCAGCTGTCCCTTGAATAGGAGTATTCATTGCCATTCTTTCTCCAAAAGATCGTATATTAAAATTTTTTGAATTAACTTCTGGTAAATATCTTCTTCTGTTTAATAAAGTCAGTACGTATCCTTTTTCTTTTGCCATCTTCACTGCATTTTTCATATACTTTTCAACATTAGAATATTTTTTTAAATAATTATCAATGTATTTTTTTGCATCATATCTAGATATTCTTAAATTCTCTGATAATCCAAAATCACTTATTCCATATATGATACCAAAGTTTACTGCTTTAGCACTTTCTCTCATTTCATCTGTAACTTCTTCTATAGGTACATTAAAAATTTCAGAGGCTGTTCTTTTGTGAATATCCTGATTTGATTTAAAGGATTCTAATAAATTTTCATCCTCTGATATATGGGCTAATACTCTAAGTTCAATTTGTGAATAATCTGCATCTATAAATTTATGATTTTCCTCTGCAATAAAAACTTTTCTAATTTGTCTGCCCATTTCCAGTCTTATGGGTATATTTTGTAGATTAGGTTCTGTACTGGAAATACGTCCTGTAGCTGTTACAGTTTGATTAAATGTAGAATGTATTCGTCCCGTAATTGGATTTATTATTTTTAATAATCCGTCTATATATGTACTTTTTAATTTAGTAATTTGTCTATATTCTAATATTTTCGGTATAATATCATGTTTATCATATAATTTTTCTAATACCTCTACACTGGTTGAAAAACCTGTTTTTGTTTTTTTAATAGGAGGTAATTCTAATTTTTCAAATAATACCTCTCCTAATTGTTTTGGTGAATTAATATTAAATTCAGTCCCTGCTAAATCATAAATTTCATCTGTTAAAACATCTATTTTCTTTTCAAATTCTATTTTTAAATCCTCTAACATATCTTTATCTACTTTAATGCCTTTAAACTCCATGGTAGCTAATACTTCAATTAGAGGTAGTTCTACCTCTTCATATAATTTCATTAATTCTAATTCTTCCATATCTGCCTTCATTGGTTCTAAAATATTGTAAATTGCCTTTGTTTGCTGACATAAATAGTTCTTTAATTTATCAATGGATATATCCATAATATCTATTTTGCTTTTACCTTTTCCTCTTAACTCTTCCTCATTTTGTAAATTTATTCCTAAGTATTTTGCACTAAGTTCTTTAATATCATAATCAGATTTTGAAGGATCCAGCAGATATTCTCCAATCATGGTATCAAATTTAATATTTTTTATGTCTATATTATGTACATAAAAAGATAATAGTTCGTCTTTTATATTATGACTTATTTTTTCAATTAATTCATCTTCCATAATTTCTTTTATGATTTCAAATAATTTATCATTATCTTCAAAATTTCTAGTATCTATATAATGTTGGTCTATCCCATCAACAGTTATGGCCATGGCTAATATTTCATTTTTTACAATGTTTTTTTCTTTTGAAATAGAAGAAAAAATTATTTGTTTTTTCTCATATATATCTTCTTTTAATCTTTCTAATTCTTTTACCGTATCTATAGATATTATAGATATACTATCTTCAATATCATCATTACTATCATCATTTCCAAATTTCATTAGTCTATTAATTAATGTATTAAATTCATATTTATTAAATAACTCCAAGGTCTTTTCCTTATTAAACTCTTCCATTTGTAAATCTTCTAAATTAATTTCTACAGGTGCATTAGTTACAATAGTGGCTAACTTTTTACTTAGAATAGCTTTTTGAATATTTTCTTCAATGCGTTCTTTTAATTTAGTACCACTAATCTGATCCGTGTTTTGTATGAGATTTTCTATACTTTCAAATTGTTTTATAAGTTTTTGAGCAGTTTTTTCACCTACCCCAGGAACTCCAGGAATATTATCAGATTTATCTCCCATTAATCCCTTTAAATCTATAAATTGTAATGGTGTAACCTGATATTCTTCCATCACCTTTTTATCATCATATATTTCTAAATTTGTTATACCTCTTTTTGTAAAAAGTATTTTTACTTTATCAGAAGCTAATTGTAATGCATCCTTATCCCCCGTTACAATTAAAGTTTCCATATCTCTTTCATCACAGTATTTGGCCAATGTACCAATTAAATCATCAGCTTCATATCCTTCCATTTCTATGCGATATATATTTAAAGCATCTAAAATTTCTTTTAAAGGTTCTACTTGCTCTGCTAATTCTGGAGGCATACCTTTTCTATTAGCTTTATAATCTGTATATGCTCTATGT
This sequence comes from Clostridiales bacterium, assembly GCA_012521085.1. Lineage (GTDB taxonomy): Bacteria > Bacillota > Clostridia > Peptostreptococcales > Natronincolaceae > JAAYNB01. Next base: position 5,576 of record JAAYNB010000042.1, read on the forward strand.
CTAAAGGTAGGTGCTTTTTTATCAAATGCTACACCTATATATCCTGGAGTATAATCATCTAAAACCTTAAATAACATGGTTAAAAATCCATAAATAGCATTAGTATATTTTCCTTCTTTATTAGTTAAACTTGGTAGAGCATAATAAGCTCTATTGATTAAACTATTACCATCTATAATTATAATACGGTTTTCTATCATCTATAATACCTCCTAGTCTATTAATAGATATTTTAACATTTATTATTGATATAGTAAAATTATTATTACATCAATAGATAGTATTTACAAAAAAATAAATAATACCTCCAGATGATTATACTATTTAAATCAATAAAATATCTGTACTGGAAGTATTATATTTAAATTACATAATTAAATTTTTTTCTTTTTAAATTTTCCATATATTAAATATCCCAAAGGGAGAATTATCACAGTAAGAATTATTAAAGGTGGTAATATTCCAAAAAATCCCACAAATAATTTTTCGAAAATTAATACCATGGAATTAATAGAATTTATAAAACTGTTTTTGGACTTAGTCCATAAATTATCATCAATATTTAGTAAAGAAGTTTTTATATCATCTACTTCTCTTATATAAAGATTAATAGTTGACATAGACACTAGTTTATCATAATTATTGAGTATACCAGTTAATCTATCAATCTCAGTCCTAATTCTATTAAGTTCATTCTCTACCTGTAGTAAGTCTTCAACATTATCAGCTTTTTGTAATATTTCCCTTAAATGTTCCTCCTGCAGTTGTAGATTCATTCTTTGGTTATCAATGTCCATATAGTGGTCTGATATATCTTCAGCACTGGTGCTTTCCTCTACTACTCTCCCCAATTCTTTCAACAGTTGAAAGACTTCTGTAAACCTATCATTTGGTATCCTTAATTCCATATTGGCACTTTTTAATATATTATTTATATCTCTATCATCTAGAAATTGATTATATACATTATTATGCTGTATATAACCATTATATTCATTCACAGTAAATATGATTTTTTTGTGAATTATATCAAAGTCCTCTACCTCTAAATGTATATATCCCTTTTCTATTATTTTACGTGATTCAAATGTTTTTGACTGGTTCATTTCTGCAGAATCATTTTCTTGTAATAGAATATCATCAGAAATTTCTCTTGGTAGAGCTCCTCCAGAATCTGTAGCCTCATCTAATTCATAGCTGTAAATTTCCCCAGCACCTTCCATGTCACTATATCCAATATTAGATCTATTTTCTATTTGTCCATCAGATAAATACATGTTTTTTGGATATATGTTTAGAACTTTATTGGCCATAGGAATGGAAATCACTAATATTAATAAAGTAGCTGCAATACCTCCAATGAATCTCCATCTATTTGAAATTATATTTTTAATCCTATTTTTCTTTTTATTTTCATTATTAAGTTTTTCTCTCAACTCTATATTAAAATCTTTAGGCAATTCCACTTCTGGTATTTCATTAATAGTTTCAACTATTACTTTTAAATTTTTATATTTTATTCTACAATCTTCACATAAATCAATATGTTTTTGGAAATTCTCACTCTCTTTTTTACTTAATCTTCCATCATAATGGGATGATGCATATATATCAAAATCTATACACTCCATTGTATACCTCCTTTCATGAGTTTGTATATAGCATTTCTTCAAGTATATTTTTTAAATTTTTTCTACCACGACTTATACGAGATTTTACAGTTCCTTCTGAAATATTTAGTATTTTTGATATTTCAAAATAACTAAAACCTTGAATATCTCTTAAAATTATTATAATTTTTTGATCATGATTTAATCGATTAATAGCATCATGTATGGATCTAATTATCTCT
>JAAYNB010000043.1 GCA_012521085.1 Clostridiales bacterium
ATCCATATTAAATAATATAAAACCTGCCATAGTAGCTATGATTGGCTCGGCTGGTTTGAGTATATTGTTACTTACCTTATATGATACAGATGTAGTAACTTATAGTTTAAAAAATATTAATTTGACAGCTGCAATAATGTTTATAATAAATATATTTGTTATACGATTATTTAAAATAGATCCTATTTATGTGATGATTGCCTCAGGTATAGTTGGAATATTTCTATTTTAAATAGATAAGAAAATATCCAAAAGGAGAATTTGGAGGGTGTAAAATGAAAATATTATATTTTGATTGTTTTGCTGGTATTAGTGGTGATATGACTTTAGGTGCTTTGGTTGATTTAGGAGTGGATTCAGAGTATTTAATTGATGAACTCAATAAATTAGCTATATCAGATGAATTTGAAATTAAAGTTTACAGAGCTGATAAAATGGGTATCACCGGAACAAAGGTAGATGTGATTTTAAAGAATAATGATGAAAATAATCATCATGATCATCATGATCATCACCATCATGACGATAATTATAATCATAGCCATCATCATGATCATAATCATCATACTCATTCCCATGACCATCATCATAGAAATTTGACAGATATTAAGGAAATAATAGATAGTAGTGACCTTAGCCAAAGGGTTAAGGATTTAAGTCATAAAATTTTTATGGAGATTGCTGTGGCTGAGGCAAAAGTTCATAACAAATCCATTAAAGAGGTACATTTTCATGAGGTAGGTGCAGTAGATTCCATAGTTGATATTGTAGGTGTGGCCATATGTCTTGACAAATTAGAAGTGGATAAAATAATATCATCTACAGTGGAATTAGGTAGAGGATTTGTTAAATGTGCCCATGGGGTAATTCCAGTGCCTGCTCCTGCTACTATTGAGATATTAAAGGATGTGCCTATTCACCTAAATGGTGTAAATGGCGAGGCTACTACGCCAACAGGTGCAGCGATTTTAAAAGTCAATGTTGATTCTTATGAAGATGAAATAAATTTTTCCATTGAAAAAGTAGGTTATGGTGTAGGTACAAAGGATTTTCATATACCAAATTTATTAAGGGTTTATTTAGGTAAAAAAAAAATAATAAAGAAATAAAACAAATTATGGTTGAAACAAATATAGATGATATGAATCCTGAATATTATGATTATATTGAGGATTTATTATTTGATGCAGGTGCTAAAGATGTATTCAAAACTAATATTATGATGAAAAAAAATAGACCTGCTATAAAAATAAGTGTTTTAGTGGATATGGATGATTTATCTAAAATAGAGGAAATATTATTTTTACAGACAACAACCTTTGGATTGAGATATTATGAGGTTACCAAAATGGAGTTAGATAGAGAATTTGAAAAGATGGATACATTATTTGGACAAGTTACTGTAAAAAAAGCTTATTTTAATAATAAATTAATAAAATCGAAATTTGAATATGATCAATGTAAAGCTATTGCAAAAAAATATAATTTACCAATTAATGAAGTTTATAAAAAATTAAATTTGCTTTTAAATAAGGAGCATGAAAATGGACAATAAATATAAGCAATTATTAAATTATCTAAGAAAAAAAGAAAAGATAATTATAGCTTTTTCTGGTGGAGTTGATAGTACTTTTTTACTTAAGGCAGCAAAGGATGCTCTAGGGTCTAATGTGAAAGCTATCACTGTAAAATCTCCATATATATCTGATTGGGAGATTAAAGAGGCTGTAGAATTTGCAAAAAACTTAGATGTAGAGCATGAGATCTTAGAAATAACACATATTGATCCAAGTATTGAAAAAAACCCTGATAATAGATGCTATCTATGTAAAAAAATTATTTTTAATAATATAATTGATAGGGCAGAAAAAGAAGGATATAAATATGTTTGTGATGGAACAAATTTTGATGATACTAAAGACCATAGACCAGGTATGATTGCACTTAGAGAACTGAATGTAATTAGTCCACTTTTAGAATGTGGTTATACTAAAGATGAAATAAGAAATCAATCAAAGATTTTAAATCTATATACATGGGACAAACCTGCTTATGCTTGTCTTATGACTAGATTACCATATAATGTGGAAGTATCTAAAGAGGATTTGATAAAGATTGAAAAAAGTGAAAAGTTTTTAATGGATCTTGGTTTTAAAGCTGTAAGAGTACGTCATCATGGTAATCTTGCTAGGATAGAAGTGGATCCATTAATGAGAGAAAAACTATTTTCTATTGAGTTATTAGATAAAATAGGAAAAAAACTTAAAGAAATAGGATATACATATGTTACTTTTGATGTTCTAGGATATAGTATGGGTTCTTTTAATATAGAATTACAAAAGGATGTGTGAGATTGAACAGGGAAGAAATTCGACAATTATTAGAAAACTATAAAAATGGGTATATATCCATAGAATCTGCTACAGATCAATTATCTGAATTGCCTTTTACAGACTTAGGTTTTGCCATGATTGATAATCATAGGGAATTAAGGACAGGTTATCCAGAAGTAATATATTGTGAAGGCAAGACAGTTGAGCAAGTAAAGTCCATTATGGAAGCCATGATTAAAAAAAACACTAATGTTCTAGCAACTAGAGTTTCCAAAGAAATGTATGAAGTTGTAAAAGATTTACATCCTAATTTGGAATACAATCAATTAGGAAGAGTTATCACCATTAAAGTAAAACCTGTTACCATGACTGAGAGTTATATAGCTATTGTAGCTGCTGGTACTTCTGATTTACCAGTGGTGGAAGAAGCAAGGGAAACAGCTTTGATTTTAGGTAATAGGGTAGAGGTTATAACAGATGTCGGAGTGGCAGGTGTCCATAGATTATTTGCTAAATTGGATATTATAAGAAGGTCAAAGGTAATTATTGTAGTTGCTGGAATGGAAGGTGCACTTGCCAGTATAATAGGCGGTTTAGTAAGTCAACCTATTATAGCTGTACCTACAAGTGTAGGCTATGGTGCTAATTTAAATGGCATATCAACACTCCTGTCCATGCTAAATAGTTGTGCTAATGGTGTAAGTGTTGTCAATATTGATAATGGATTTGGTGCTGCTTATAATGCTAGTTTAATAAATCATTTATAATGATAGATAAATCTACTATAAATAGGAAATATAATTTTAAGGAGTTTTGAATATGATAAAAGGTTTGGTTTTTATTGATTTAGATGGAACATTGTTAAATAGTGAATCCCAAGTAGATGATGATGTAGTTGAAGCTATAAAAAAATTAAAGGAAAATAATTATGCTCCCATAATTGCAACTGGAAGAACACTTGTAGAAATACAACATATTTTAGATAGAATTGATACTCAATCTATTATCTCTATGAATGGACAGCATGGAATTTACAATAGCAGAGTAATTTTTAATAAATCTATGGATATAGATGCAATTAAAAGATTAAAAGAAAAGGTAATCTCCAATGGACATGAACTTTCATTTTATAATCCTAGTAAAATTACTATTACTGGACATAGTGAAGTGGCTAAAAAAAATTATGAATATTTAAATGGAAAATTACCACCTATAGATGGTGAAATATATGAGAAAGAACCTATAAATATGCTACTTATATTAACTGAAAATGGTGATGAAGAATATAAAAGGGAATTCCCAGAATTTCAATTTGTTAGAAATACACCCTATGCTATAGATGTATTTGAGAAAAATGTATCTAAAGGTGAAGGTATAAAAATATTCATTGAGGAATTAAATCTAAAGGGTATACCTACCTATGCTTTTGGGGATGGACTTAATGATTTAGAAATGTTTGAAACAGTAGATTATCCCATAGCCATGGAAAATGCCTCACCTATTTTGAAAGAAAAAGCAGCATATGTTACAAAGAGCAATATTAATAGGGGTATAGAACATGGATTAAAATACTATAATTTAATTTAATATTAAATTATAGTATTTAATATTATTATTTTTAATCATTTAAAATTTGACTAAGAAAAAATAGGAAGGTAAGGATGAATGAATGAAATATTTAACTAATCTAAGCACATCATCTAAAATAATGGATTGGTTTGATAGTGATTGGAATAATGTAAAAAATTTTTTAAGCAAACATAAACTAGATGCTGTAGAATTATTACTCAAAAATGATACAGATATTGCCTTCCTTTCAAAAGAAAATATTATGGGATTACATTTAAATTATTGGCCCATGTGGTTGGATTTTTGGAATAATAATACTGAAGCTTTATTAGAGGAGTTTGGCAATTTAGAAAATATCAAGCTTTTTTATGGTGGAACAGATAGACAAGTATTAATAGAACATTATAAAAGAGAATGGGAAATTGCTCAGAAATTAGATGTGGAATATGTAGTTTTTCATGTGGCACATGTAAGAATTAAAGATACATATACAAAAAAGTTTGATTATACTGACTGGGATGTAATAAAAGCTAGTATTGATTTAATTAACCAATCTTTTGGTAATAAGGATACAGGTATTAAAATATTATTTGAAAATCTATGGTGGCCAGGCTTAAAGTTAATTGACCCTGTGCTTACAAAAAAATTTTTAGATAGTATTGAATATCCCAATAAAGGCTTTATGTTGGATATTGGACATATGATGATAACTAATCCAGATATTTCTACTGAAGGGGAAGCATGTAAATACATAAATTCTATAATTAATAATCTTGGAGATTTGAAGAAATATATTAAAGGCATTCATTTAAATAAATCTTTATCCGGTGAATATATTAAAAAAGACTATACTGAGGAGCTAGAAACTCTAAATAATTTGAAAGACTTTTGGGATAAACTTGAATATGTAAAACCTCATATTAGTAATATGGACTGTCATATCCCTTTTGATTATCCAGAAATTAAGAAAATTGTTAAAAAAATAAATCCTGATTATCTTGTATTTGAATTATTATCAAGTGATTTAGATGAATTGGATGAGATGTTATCAATACAGAGGGAAATTCTATAATAATATATATGTAAATGTATTTTTATTATAATAATTGAAATATTGCACTAATTATTATATAATAAATTTAAAATAATATATTAAATGATTTAACAGGTGCCCTATAAATTAGGGAGAATAGGGAATTAGGTGAAAATCCTAAACGATCCCGTCACTGTGAATGATGAAATTTATATAATAACCACTGGGAAACTGGGAAGGTATATAAATTGATGAATCTAAGTCAGGAGACCTGCCTGTTAAAAGTTTTAATCATGAATGATGGTAAAGTTCATGGTTATATTGTCTATGCTTAATTATAGATAGTATAACCATGAACTTTTTTTATTACAAAATTTTAAAAGGAGGAGATAGACAGTATATTTACACAATTAATACTTTCATAACATTTTGACTAAGGAGGAAAATTTAGATGAGAAAATTATCATTAGGTATTTGTTTCATATTAATATTAAGTTTATTAGTTGGATGTGGTAATACAACCACTCAAAATGAAGATGTAGGAGGAGATAATGTAGGGATAATATCCAGCATGGAACTTAAATATACCTCCAGCTTTGATGTTAAATTTTTAGAGGATGGAAATAAATTAATAACTGATGGTATAGGACGCGAAATATTATTAGTTCAAAGAGATGCAGAAATACCAGAGGAATATAAAGATTTTCCTGTTATACATATACCTGTTGAAAAGGTCGTAGTTACATCTGAAACTCAAGGTTCCATGTTAGAGCCTAGTAAGGCAGTAGGTACCATAATAGGTTATACTGAAAATATAAATGATTGGTATTTAGAAGAATTAAAGGAGAATATAGAAACTGGAAAAGTTGAATTCCTTGGAGGTGGTGAATCTCCAGATTATGAAAAAATAAAAGAATTATCACCGGATGTAGTGTTGGTAGATGCTGGATTACAACAAATAGGAGACAAACTTGATGCTTTAGGAATACCATATATAATTGATTCCTCAGATTGGGAAGCAGATCCCATGGCTAGAATGGAATGGATTAAATTATTCGCATGTTTTTATAATATGGAAGATGAAGTAATTGCCTATTTTGATAGAGGTGTGGAAAAATTAAAAGATATAGAAGAAAGGGTAAAAGGCTTGGAACAACCAAAAGTATCATGGGGCTTTTTATTTACTGGTAAAGCTTTTGTACCCTATGCAGGATCATATGTTAGTAAGCATATTGAACTAGCTGGTGGTGATTATGTTTTTAAAGATATAGGACCAGATAAGACACATACTGCTACCATAACTATGGAAGAATTCTATACAGCAGGACAGGTGGCTGATGTGTATATTTCTTCAGGTCCACCAGCATATCATACTTCTACTCAAGATATTGTAGATAGAAGTATTCCAATAATGGCAGATATGAAACCTATTAAAGAAGATGCAGTATGGTGTTATCAACCATGGTACTATCAATTAGTACATGAGACACCAGAGGCTATTGAAGAATTACAAGCCATATTATATCCAGAACTTTATCCAGATTATAATGATTTTAGATTTTATTGGAAGGTACCATTAGCAGAATAATTTAGACCTTGAAATGAGGGGGAAAGACCTTGAATTATCAAGAAGTATTAAAGAAAAGACACAGAAAATATATTATCATATATCTAATATTATCAATATTATTGATAACATTATTTATATCCAGTATTAGTTTAGGAACAATTAGTGTCAGTTTTAAAGAGGTAATAGATATATTATTAGGTAAATCAAGAGATAATGTCATAGCCAATTCAGTAGTCAAAGATATTAGGCTACCCAGGGGTTTAGGTGCCATGTTAAGTGGTGCCGCCCTGTCTTTGGCAGGGTTATTAATGCAGATATTTTTTCAAAATCCCATAGTTGACCCCTTTGTATTGGGGATTTCTTCAGGGGCAACTCTCATGGTAGGACTTGTAACATTGACAGGTATTACTTTAGGTATAGCTAATACATCACCATATATATTAGTAATAGCAGCATTAATAGGTTCCATTGGTGTGATGTTCATCATAACAGGGATTGCTAGTAAAGTTAAGAATATCATTACCCTATTAGTCATTGGGTTAATGTTGGGTTATCTATGTAGTGCTATTATTAATATATTAGTGGCTTTTGCAGAAAAAGAAAGCATACGTAATTTTGTAGTATGGACCATGGGAAGTTTTTCTGGTTTTACATGGGATAGAGTAGTTGTACTTGCTATTGTTAGCATACCTATAATAGTTTCATCATTATTAATAAGTAAACCTTTAAATGCTCTATTATTAGGGGAAGATTATGCTAAAAGTATGGGTGTAAAAATTAAAGGCTTTCGCCTAACTATTATATTTTTATCTAGCGTATTAACAGGTATTGTAACAGCTTTTTCTGGACCTGTGGCTTTCATTGGTTTAGCTGTACCTCATTTAGCTAGATTATGTTTTGGAACTGATGATAATAGAGTTTTGATACCAGGAGCTATTTTATTGGGAGCAACACTGACAGTTTTCTGTGATTTACTAGCACGTTTAGCTCTATCACCAGTAGAACTACCTATAAGTGCTGTAACCTCCTTTGTAGGAGCACCTATTATTATCTACCTTTTAATGCAAAGGAGGGAAAGTATATCATGATGTTAAGTACAGAAAATCTAACAGTTGGATATGAAAAAAAGGTTGTGGTTAGTGACATTAATATTCAAATTCCTAGAGGAAAGGTATTGTCAATATTAGGAGCCAATGGTTCTGGTAAAAGTACCATACTTCGTACTTTATCTGGTTTACAAAAACCCGTTGAAGGAAGGGTTCTAATTCAAGATAAAGACCTTCATAAGATACCAGAAAACAAATTGGCAAAACAATTAGCAGTAGTATTAACCAATAGAAACTCCTTAGGATTACTTACAGTATTTGAAGTGGTCAGCATGGGTAGATACGGTCATACAGGTTTCTTTGGTAGACTTAGTAATAAGGATGTAAGAATTGTGGAAAATGCCTTAGAAGCTGTAAATGGAATAGATTTGATAAATAGATATGTTCAACATTTAAGTGATGGAGAAAAACAAAAAGTATTTTTAGCAAGAGCCTTAGTACAGGAACCAGAGATAATCATAATGGATGAACCCACATCATTTTTAGATATAAGACATAAAGTTGAGTTAGTGTCTATAATAAGAAAATTAAGTAAAGAAAATGGAATTACTATTATAACCTCTCTACATGAGATAACACTTGCTATGAAATGTAGTGATAATATTATTTTGATAAAAGATGGTAGAATCCTTGATAATGGAAAACCTGAAAAGGTGATTACAATGGATAGGATTAAGGAAGTATATGATATTGATGATATACAGTATAAGGAGTTTTTAGGAAATCATAAAGGTGATAACTATGATTTTCTTGATATTTCTGTATAAGAATTTTATGCGACGAAACCGTGAACGTTGTATTTATATTTTATTTTAATAATATATATATTATCAAAATATTTTAGAATCTAAATAAATTATTATAATAAAGATTAAAGACTCCTTAATTATGAGTCTTTAATCTTTATAATTTTGGTTTTTATAATATATTATTTAGTAAAATCATCAAAATAACCTTGTATATAGACAACAGGTGTCCCCTTATCTCCACTACCAGATGTAAGATCAGCAAGGGATC
>JAAYNB010000044.1 GCA_012521085.1 Clostridiales bacterium
AATTATGCATATATAGAGATAATTTGATAAAATTCTAATTCTTCATATCATAGATTATATATTTAAAAATTATATATTAAAGTTTTATAAATATTTTTTAGCTGTTTATATTTAATCGAATAACTTTAAATACTCACCATATCCTTCCTTTTCTAAATCTTCTTTTTTTATAAATTTAATTGAAGCACCATTGATACAATATCTAAGTCCACCCATCTCTTTTGGTCCATCATTAAATACATGACCTAGATGTGAATCCCCATATTTACTTCTAACTTCTGTCCTTATCATCCCATGGCTAATATCTTTTTTCTCTACAATATTATCATCTATAGGTTCTGAAAAACTAGGCCAACCACAAGCTGCATCAAATTTGTGTTTTGAACTAAATAATGGTTCACCTGAGACTATATCCACATAGATTCCTTCCTCATAATGACCATTGTATTCACTGGTAAAAGGTCTTTCCGTTGCATCATTTTGTGTAACCTGGTACTGAAGGGGAGTTAATTTTTCCTTTAATATTTTATCATCTGGCTTTTTATATTTTTTATTCATTTGAATACCTCACTTTTTTCTTAAATTCTTATAGATGCTTTTCTTTAATATTATTACCCTAAGAATAAATAAAAAATCTACTGACTATTTCGTCAGTAGATTTTACGTTATCTAATATGTTATCTAATATCAGGATTAAACACAAATTTTTATTTTGAGTAAAATTCAATTATTAATTGTTCATTAACTTCAACAGGAATTTCATCTCTACTTGGTTTTTCTGTTAATCTTCCACTAAAGTTATTTAAATCAACTTCAACATAATTAACTCTATTTTCTTTGTTTTGTAGGTTTTCTCTGTACTTTTCCACATTTTGTGCTTTTTCACTTAGAGATATAGTATCATCTAATCCAATATCAAAAGATGGTCTATCAACTCTTTTATTATTAACTAAAATATGTCCATGATTTACCATTTGCCTTGCTTCTCTAATGGAACTAGCAAATCCCATTCTGTAAACCATATTATCAAGTCTAGTCTCTAAAGTCTCTATTAATACTTCTCCAGATAGTCCTTCTGATTTCATAGCACTATCAACATATCTTGCAAATTGTTTTTCTAGTACACCATAGTATGCTCTTAGTTTTTGTTTTTCTAATAATTGCATACCATAGTTAGAAATTTTTCCACTTCCTCTACTAGAATGTTTATCTGCTCTTTTCATTGCTTTTGGATGACCATAGATATTTACACCTAAGCTTCTACTTAGTTTAAATCTTGGTGCCATCATTTTTGCCAAATTAAATTCCTCCTCATATATATACCTTAAATTTGCCGCGGTAAATATACTTTACATTGATGATTATAACATAAAAAAACCACAATGTAAATGATAATCATTTTCATTGTGGTGAATTTCTTTATGTTATATAAACCTTCTAATTACTAATATATCTTTGATTATGCTTGTTTTTTTATAAATTATTTTTAAATTATTTTTAAATTATTTTAAAAAATTATTATAATTTTATATACATGAGCCAGGTTCAGTTATAGTTTTTTCTTTCTTTTCTATCATTGTACTAATACACTCTTCACTATTTAGTGGTAAAATTTTATTATCATAAATATATTTTAGGAATATGATACTCAAAATTAGTGCTATAATTTCCGCTATGGGATATGACCACCAAATATAATTTACATTTCCCATTAGTGAAAGTCCATAAGCAACTGGTAATAATACAACTAATTGTCTAGTAATAGCACTTAAAAGACTTAATACCCCATTTCCAAAAGCTTGGAATACTGAACTTGATACTATACTTATACCTGCAAAAATATAACTTAGACTAATAATTCTAAGAGCTGGAACTCCTATACTAAGCATATCCTCTGATGCATTGAATAACATCAATAATTTCTCGGGAAATACCTGAATTATAGTTAATCCAATGGTCATTATAACCACTGCATATATAATACTCAGCTTAATGGTTTCGATAATACGGTCTTTATTTTTGGCCCCATAATTATAACCTATAATTGGTACCATTCCATTGTTTAATCCAAATACTGGCATAAAGACAAAACTCTGTAGTTTGAAATATACACCATAGACAGCTGTAGCTGTGGCAGTGAAATTTATCAATATATTATTTATTCCATAGGTAGTTATTGAAGTTATGGATAACATAATAATAGAAGGAATACTTATGGCATATATGTCTTTAATTACTTTGAAATTTGGTCTAATACTTTCTGTTTGAATACTAATATCTTTATTTAATGTTATATTAAATACTAAGGCTAAAATAGCCGCTACTATTTGTCCAATAACAGTTGCAACTGCTGCTCCTGCTATTCCCATTTTAGGAGCACCTAAAAGCCCAAAAATTAAAATAGGATCTAATATAATGTTAATAATGGCTCCTGTACCCTGGGTAATCATTGTATGGAAGGTATTACCCGTTGATTGTAATAAACGTTCAAATATTACTTGCATAAATACACCTATTGATCCAATACAAACAATACTTAAATATGTAACTCCATATTGTATAATTTCAGCATCTTGAGTTTGTGATGCAAAATATGATCTTGAAAAGAAAAGTCCAAATATTAAAAATATAATATAGCCAAGTAATCCTAATAAAATCCCATTGTTTGCCACATCACTTGCTCTTTTACTATTTTTTTCTCCAAGTGCTCTTGAAAGTAATGAGTTAATCCCTACCCCTGTTCCTACAGCTATTGCAATCATTAAATTCTGTATAGGAAAGGCTAAAGATACTGCAGTCAGTGCATTTTCATTTATTTGAGCTACAAATATACTGTCTACAACATTATATAGGGCTTGTACCAACATAGATGCCATTATTGGTAATGACATACTTATTAATAGTCTTTTTATAGGCATAACACCCATTTTGTTTTCTGTTATTTGCAAATTTCCGCCTCCTTTAGATCTTTTATTCCTGAAATATACTATACTCTATCATGACATTATAGTCTTTTAATATTATGATGTCAATTCCTGATAAATATGTAACTATGTAATTATGAATTTTAACATAGGTAATTATGAATTTTAACATAGTTTTATTTAAAGTTAATATATGTTATTATCTATTATGGATTATATATCATTATTATATTTTGAAATATAGATTTTAGGAGTGTTAAATTGAAAAAAACAGATAGTTTAAGTTATTACCGTAGTCATGCAATTAAATTGACAATACCTGTGTTTTTTGAATTATTAATAAGTAGTCTCTTTGGTATGATAGATATGATGATGGTGGGAAATAGTGGACCTAGTCATATTACTACCCCAGCTATTGCAGCAATTGGCATAACAAATCAGATGATGTTCATTGGTATAGCTATTGCTCAAGCTATCAGTGCAGGGGGAACTGCTATGATATCCAGATATTGTGGCGCTAATGAGGAATATAAAGTTCCCAATGTGGTTAAACATTTAATTGTTTTATCCATATTCTTATTAATCATCCCTTTTGTATCTATAAACCTGTTAATACCTGAAAATGTAATGAAATTTATTGGTGCAAAACAGGATACCATTGATGTGGGATTAAATTATTTTAGGATTATTATACTGGGTTTTATATTTCAATCCTTTAATCTTTCCATATTTGCATCTATTAGAGGTGCTGGTGATACAAAGACACCTATGACAATAAATATAGGAGTTAATTTATTAAATGTCTTTGGGAATTATATTTTAATTTATGGCAAACTTGGTTTACCAGCTCTTGGTGTTACTGGTGCAGCCATATCTACATCACTGTCCCATGTGGTAGCATCTATTATATTGATTATAATGTTATCTAACAAATCCCATGTGGTTCGATTAGATCTTTCTAAGGGTTTTAAATTTGATAAACCCATTATACAAAATCTTATAAAAATAGGTGGACCTGCAGCCCTGGAACAAGTTGGTTTTAGAGTGGGAGTTGTAATATTTATAAAAATCATATCAGGTCTTGGAACAGTAATGTATGCCACACATCAAATCGCATCAAATATTCTAAGTCTTTCCTTTGCACCAGGCCAAGCCTTTGGTATAGCTGCATCTACATTGGTAGGTAGATCCCTTGGCCAAAAAAGGGTAGATAGAGCAGAAAGATTTATAATAGAAATCAATAGATTAGCATTAATATCATCTATATTCTTTGCATTAATATTTTACTTTTATGGTGCGAAAATTACAGGATTATATACAGATGATCAATTAATTATAAATGAATCTATTAATATAATGAAAATAATAGCATTAATCCAGCCCTTCCAAGCATCAGCCTTTACCATTTCTGGTGGGTTAAGAGGAGCTGGAGATACTGTATCTACATTAATTGTCACTATAATAGGTATAGTATTTATAAGAATAATTACAGCATATATACTTATTAATATAGTGGGAATTGGTTTAGTTGGTGCTTGGCTTGCCATGTTATTCGACCAATTTGTAAGATGGGTTGGTATGGTCTATAGATATAAAACTGATAAGTGGAAAGAAATTAAATTAAAATAAAAGGTAGAATATACAAAAGAGCAAAAGATATTGCAGAAGATATAGATGTAATTAGAGAAACTCTATATAACTGGAAGAATCAGCAATTAGGAAAAGAGGTACCTGTTAAAACGAAGCCAAGAATAGATCTACCAAATGATAAGGAGAGTCTTTAAATATAGGTTAAACACCTTAAAGAAAAAATCCATAGACTTGGACTTGAAAAAGATATCTTAGAAAAGACAGTAGATATAATAAAGAAAGCTGGGCATCAATCCAGAAAATCTTACAAATAAAGAAAAAACTATCATGATTGGTGCCCTTAGAGATAAATATAAATTATAAGAAGGATTATGAAATAGGAAGGACATTTACTATCAATTCACTACCTTCAACTTTGAGCCCCTAATTATCTTTTCAGGTATTGGATGATCCATCTTCCAGATAATTTGAATTGGATTGCTTCCTTTATGAGATACATATCTTGCATTTCCTAAGAATATATAGGGTGCTGCATTACCATATTTATTTTTGTATTCTCTAACAACTTGTTAATGCCATAATTTTCTATGAAGTTTCTTAAGTTCAATTCATCTGAGAATACATTTTTATAATTAGATATCATACGCCTTAAATTATGTTTGTTTATTATTGAGGATTGAATATTATTTAAAATATGTTTCTGTGCAATTTTTTCTAACATTATATGACATCCTGCAGGCATATTGGGGAATTCGTCTAGTATTTCATCATATATTTTCCTATTTGTTTTCCCTATTAAAGCCCTTAGTTTAAAGCTAAAATCATAATTCTTATGGGCTTGTCCTATAAAGTCAAGAACCGTTAAGGCATCCTTACCTTCCGATAATCTAAGCCCTCTTCCTAACTGCTGAATAAAGACTGTTAATGATTCAGTAGGTCTTAAAAATAGAACTGTATCAATATCAGGTATATCTACTCCTTCGTTTAATAAATCTACAGTAAAAATACAGTTTATTTCACCCTTCTGCAACATTGCCTTTGCCTGACTTCTTTCATGTGGACTTGAGTTTGAATGTAATGCTACAGACCTTATCCCTACCTTGTTAAATGAAGTAGCCATAAAGTTAGCATGATTAATGCTTACACAAAAACCTAGCCCCTTAAATGTACTTATATCAGCCAGGTATTTATCTAAAGCATTAATAATAACCTGTACCCTTTGCTTAGACTTTGTATATACATTTTCCAGCTCACTTGTTTCGTATCCCCCTCTTTTCCATTTTAAATGACTTAAATCTACAGGATCAGATACTCCAAAGTAATTAAATGGGCTAAGTAGCTTTCTATCAATTGCATCACCAAGCCTTATTTCAGAGGCAATTCTATTATTAAAATACTCTAATATATTGGCCCCATCCATTCTTTCAGGTGTTGCAGTTAAACCTAATAATATTTCTGGTTCAAAATATTTTAAAATACTCAAATAAGTAGATGCAGTACTATGATGGGACTCATCTATAACTATATAATCAAAATAGTCTTTAGGAAATTTTAAGTAGTTTCCACTTGAATTTAGGGTTTGTATAGAAGCAAATAAATGATTAAAATCTGTAGGTATTTCCCCATCAACCCATAGTTCACCAAAGTTTTGGTCCTTAAGTACATTTCTAAAGGTCTCTATACTTTGTTGCAAAATTTCTTTTCTATGAGCTAGGAATAAAAGCTTTTTATCTCCATTTCTTAAGATATCCTTGTAATCAAAAGCAGCTATCATTGTTTTGCCCGTCCCTTGAGTATACCAAGAGACTCCCAGTTCACCATATAGATCTTTTCTGTCTTTGAAGGTAAATATTACATTATTAACTCCTAAAAACTGATGATTCTTAGCTGTAATTTTATCCCTTTTATTCTCATATAGAATAAAGTTCTATACATAATCTAGGAGACTTTAAGGTGAAACCATCACTTCAGCTTCCTTAAGACCCTTTTGTCACCAAAAACGCCCTTGCCTATAGCTTATCTTCCCATTAGCTAGGTGATAGGTTTTCTTTCAAACCATTGGCTCGGCAACATGCCTCGCAAACTAAAAAGGATTATTTTAAATACGAATAATCCTTTTTTGCTTAAATTAAACACAAACTTCAATCATCATACTATTATTTCTAAAATAGGGGGAGTCCGATGAGCTCTATTTTATTTCTGCTTTGCTCTATTAAGTTTAGTAATAAGATCATCCAAGTCTATATCATATATATTTGTAAATTCTTCTAGTGTGTCGAATAAGTTATGACACATAATACACTTACCTGCTATATCATCATAGTTTCTAAATACATCTTCCGTACTTGGATGTTTTTCAACTACCTCTAATATTACCGCATCTTTTGAAATCATTTCTTATTCCCCTTTATAAGACCATTATATTCCTTTCTCCTGCTACTTTCAATCTTTATAAGTAGTTACTACATGCTTATAACTTCGTATCCATCTTCTAAGTATTTTTTCATCCCTGCATGACCATTCATATCATCCAGCATGGGAAGTTCTGTTTTTAAGTTATCATCATATACTTCAAGAACTTTAGAACACGCTAGGCAGATTCCTGCAATTAGCCCTGCTTTCTTTGCCTTATTGTATAGGGGGTTATTTTCCTCTTCAAATTGTGGAACTAGTTTAACTGAAGCCCCTTCAAAGATTATCTTTACTTCTTCTCCTGCTTCATGTAAATCTAGCGCATTCAATAAAACGTGTTGAAAGCACATTTTTTCTCCACTCATTCCATAATATAAAATTTTTCTCATAATCATTCTTCCTTTCTTTTTTAATTCATCTTATAGGCTATATACCCTAATATCAAAACCTCTTCTTAATTGTTCGATAAATGCTGACATTAAATGAGTTCTAAACCTCCAGATATTTAATTTCTGCTTATCCAATAAAATTAATGGTTATGATCGTGGCAAATA
>JAAYNB010000045.1 GCA_012521085.1 Clostridiales bacterium
ATAAATTAAAAAAGCTAGGGATTTCCCTAGCTTTATTAATCACATATTATTTATTAATTGCACATTACAGATATGACACTTCTATCCACCTCTGCCATGCCCTTATCACTTAATATTTTTAAATTTTCCAATGTCTCTTGTATATTACTTCCCACTATACCATTACCTACAGGTACTTTTACACCTTCGCTGGCTAAAATTGCAGCCTGCCAAGCCATACCAGCACTGGCAGATAGTTTTAAAGAACAACCCACCTTACCGCCATCACATATCATACCAGCCAAACTAGATAGTACATTGATAATAGCTCTATTAATATCTCCCATATCACCTTCCATGAGGTAGGTGATTCCCGCTGCCGCACCTGCACCTGCTGATACACCACATCCACATATGGGCGAAAGTCTGCCAATATATCCTTTAATATAAGTGTTGACCAAATGACTTATTGCCAAGGCCTGTGCCACCTTTTCTTTAGGATAATCTAGCCTTTTGGCCACACGGGCAATGGGTATTATGGCAATAAGACCATTATTACCACTTCCTGAACTACTCATAACAGGTAAATTCACTCCAGCCATTCTAGCATCACAGGCAGCAGCCGTATGTAGGGTAATATCATTGTTTAAATCATCTCCCAAAAGTCCCCTTTGAGATAATCTCTTCCATGAACTACCTATATTCATACCCACTTTCATTTCCATACCTGCTTTTGCCATGGCCATATTAATATCAATTCCCTTTAATAAAAATTCTAAAGATTCAAAGGGTATATTTAAAACCTGTAGTATTAATTCTTCTAGAGGATATGCGGTGATATCTTGTTTTGTGTCATCATCTTTCTCACTACTTCTCTTATCTAAAATCACCTTATCATTAGATTGTAAATATACTAGATTAGTGTGTTTATGGGAAATAATGGCCCTTGCCATGCCATTATTAGTATTCACTTCCACATCAATATGGACCTTTGGGCTATTATATAATACCTCTATATCCATAGGTATACTATCCCGTATCTCTAAGGCCTTTTTTGTGTCTTCCTCTGTCAAATGGGCTAAAATAGTTAAATCATAAACAGGCTCTTTCATGGTAGTTCCCAATGCCAGGGCCATTTCTATACCTGTATGGTCAGTACCAGGTATACCTACAGCCTTTGCATTTTTATATACATTGGAGCTTATTTTCATCTTTATATTTTTAATATCACCTTTTATTAAATTAAATGCATATGCAGATGTGAGAGCTATGGCAACAGGTTCAGTACAACCTATAGCCGGCACCACTTCTCTTTTCAATAAATTTACCAAGTCTTGTGGACCCATGCTTTACTTCCCCCTCATATAATATAATTCATCTAGTTCCTGCCATTATATATAGCAAGAAGTGTGCCAATTCCTATTTGTCTTTCAAGACCAGTTTTACTAAGTCTTTTATAAAAATCTTAATATAAAAATGATGTATTTAGTATCAAAAATAAGAAAAGTATCTCAAATTTGAGATACTCCTCTATTTACAACATTCTATTAAGTTATATGGGTTTTACTTATCTCAACTTTGAGACAGCTTTCTATAAAGGGTGGCCCGACTTATACCTAAAATCTCACTTGTCTTTTTCCTACCCTCATCTGTATTGCCAAACTTCTCTAGGTATTTGTTAATTACTTGATATTCATATTCCTGTACCATTTCCTTAAGGCTCTTTGTACCTGTATATATAAAATTCTCAAATCTATCTTTTATATCCTCAATGCTTATATAATCATTTTCCGCAAAATTAATTCCATATTCCACAATATTTTCTAATTCCCTCACATTTCCCGGCCATGGATATGACATTAAAAAGGCCATGGCCTCCGATGTAAAGCCTTTTATGTTTTTTTGAAATCTTTCATTATATATTCTTAAAAAATACTCTGCCAAAATAGGAATATCATCTAATCTTTCCCTAAGAGGTGGCAGTGCTATGGGTATGACATTTAAACGATAATAGAGGTCCTCTCGGAACATTCTCTTTTTTATAAGTTCTCTTAAATCCTTATTAGTTGCAGCTATAATTCGTATATCTAATTCTTTAGGCTTTAAACCACCTATCCTAGTTACCTTCTTATCTTGTAAAACCCTTAAAAGTTTTGCCTGTAAAAATAGGGGCATATCACCTATCTCATCTAGAAAAAAAGTTCCCTTATTGGCCAATTCCATCTTACCTGCCTTCCCCTTTTTACTAGCCCCTGTAAAAGCTCCAGGTTCATATCCAAAGAGTTCACTTTCCAATAAACTCTCAGGAATGGCACTACAGTTAATACCTATAAAGGGATAATCCGCCCTTTGGCTGGCATCATGTATGGCTCTGGCAAATACCTCCTTGCCTGTACCACTTTCTCCAGTAATCAATACAGTAGAGTCATAATTAGCAACTTTCTTAGTCCTTTCCTTTACCTCCATAATCTTAGAGCTTACACCTATTAAATTATTAAGCGAAAAGCCTGTATGATTTTCCCTTGTTTTATAAGCAGATCTTTGAATATTTTCTAAATCAGTAAAACTTCCCACTGCACCTATTAGATTGTCTCCTTGACAAATTAATTTAACTGTTGTTAGTAAACCCTTTTTAAAATCCTGTCCCTCAAAATACTCCTCCCTATCTATATACTCCTTATTTTCCTCTATGGATTTAAGTATCAAGGCATTTGCCCATATTTCTCTTAGATTAATACCCTGTAATTCATCTATGGGCTTTGAAAGACCTAGTAATTCCACAGCCTTAGCATTAATTTGACTAACATTTCCTTTAGAAGTTATACAGATTATACCTTGATGGACATTTTGAATAACTGCGTCTAATTCCTTATTTCTAGCATCTATTTTCTCATAGAGAATGGTTTCTCCTATTTTACTTGCTATTAACTGGGACATCTTTTCTAAAAAATTTAATAAATCTTCCTTCTTTTCCTTTAAATATTCCCTCTGTTTCTCATCAAAGGCAAATATACCGATTACACCCATGGCCTTATCCTTCCAGAGTATGGGAGTACATATTTCATAGGTTTCAATACAATCATCCTTTGCACTACAATCCCAACACTCTCTTTCATGTCCAGGGTTTTCTATAACTATGGTCTCTTTTCGCTTTAAAACCTTTATAAAAACTGAGCCTTGGGGAATATGTCTTCGTACCTTTCCTTCATAGGGCCCAGTTCCTGCTACCCTTACTAGATTAGCGTCAATAATAGTAACATGGCAGTTGACAGTAGCAGCAATTGCCTCTGCTATTTGTTGTACCATGGGACCTACCCTTTGTAGTACCATTAAGCCCTCCTCCATCTTCATATTCGTATACCTCCTTTCTTTAGTTACAACAAAAGTCTTTCAAAAAGTTTTCTTGAAAGACTTTTTTATGACTATTTATAATCCCTCAGTCCCCTTCTAAAGGCCTGAATCACATCATCACGATTATCAAGTCTGTAAATCCTAGCTGGATTTTTATTACTATCCCAATCAA
>JAAYNB010000046.1 GCA_012521085.1 Clostridiales bacterium
AACCGACAAATAACATCCGGGAGAATATATTTTTATTTTTATGAAAAGCCTTCTTTAGAGAGGACTTCAGAGCAATAAAATGTATCACCCACCTAGAGTGAGTGGCGGGTGTGAATTTTTCGGTTAACGGCAACTTGGATAAAATTTTTCCTCCTGAGATGTTCTTAGGAGGATTTATTTTATTAGATATAAAATAAAACTCATATTAAGGGGGCATTAACGTGGCAAAGGTAGTGGCAATTAATGTTAGCAAAAAAAAGGGTCAGGTTAAAGATTCTGTAGAAAAAGCAGTTTTTATTGAAAATTATGGTATTGAGGGAGATGCTCATGCAGGAGATTGGCATAGACAAGTAAGTTTACTAGCAACAGAAAGTGCTGATAAAATTAGGGCTCAAGGTTTAACTGAAATAAGAGATGGAATATTTGCTGAAAATATTACAACAGAAGGTATCCAGCTATATGATTTAAAAGTAGGCACAAGATTAAAAATTGGAGAAACAATACATGAGGTAACACAAATAGGTAAGGAATGTCATGACCGTTGTAATATATATCATACAGTAGGGGATTGTGTTATGCCTAGGGAAGGAATTTTTACTAAGATTATAAAGGGTGGCACAGTTGTCCCAGGAGATAGTATAGAAATAATTGAAGAAAAATAAAATAAAAGCTCTATAATGATTTGTTTATATGTCTATAATCATTATAGAGCTTTTTAAATAAATACATAGTATTATTTTAGATAGTTTAATAGAAGGAGAATAATATGGATAAAAAAGATGTCAGTAGAATATTGAATGAAATAGGTGTTTTATTAGAATTACGAGGAGAAAATCATTTTAAAATCAGAGCATATTTTAATGGTGCAAGGGCCATAGAAACATTACAAGAAGATATACAAACTCTAGTAAAGGAAAACAGATTACAAGAAATAAAAGGTATAGGGAAAGGATTACAAGAAAATATAATTGAATTAATAAATACGGGAGGATTAGAATATTATGAGGAATTAAAAGATTCAGTTCCAGAAGGGCTTTTTGAAATTTTAAAAATACCAGGTTTAGGTCCTAAAAAAGTAAAGGTATTATATGAAGAATTGGATATTAAAACTATAGGGGAATTGGAATATGCTTGTTTAGAAAATAGACTTTTAAGTTTAAAAGGTTTTGGTAATAAAACCCAAAATAATATATTAGAAGGTATAGAAAACCTTAAGAAATATAGAGGAAAACATTTATTGTCCACAGGTATAAATTTTGGAAATATGATAGTAGATGAACTCAAAAAACATGAGCATATTATTAGAATTAGTTTAGCAGGTAGCATTAGACGAGGTAAGGAAGTTGTTAAGGATATAGATATTATAGCTAGTTGTAATGATAAGCATCGGAAAGAAATTATGGACTATTTTACATCATTAGAGCATGTGGAGAAGATAATAAATAGTGGAAATACTAAATCTAGCATAATATTGACATTAGGTATAAATGTGGATTTAAGACTTGTAAATGACATGGAATATCCATATGCCCTACATCATTTTACAGGTAGTAAAGAACATAATACAGCACTTAGACAGAGGGCAAAAGGGATGGGCCTTAAGATAAATGAATATGGCATATTTAATGGTGATGAAAGAATTGATGTAAAAGATGAAGAAAAATTCTTTTCAATATTAAAATTACAATATATTGAGCCAGAACTTAGAGAAAACATGGGAGAAATTGAAGCTGCAGAAAAAGGAAAAATTTCCAAACTTATAGAATTAAAAGATATAAAAGGTGTATTTCATAATCATAGTAATTATAGTGATGGGACAAATCAAATTGAGGAATTAATACAAGCAGCAATAGAAAGAGATTTTAAGTATATAGGTATTTCAGATCATAGTCAGAGTGCATTTTATGCAAATGGGTTGAAAGAAAAGGATATAATGAAACAACACAGAGAAATAGAAGAATTAAGAAAAAAATATCCAGAGATAAAAATATATAAAGGTATAGAGTCTGATATACTTTTAGATGGTTCATTGGATTATGATGATGATATACTATCTAGTTTTGATTATGTAATTGGTTCAATCCACTCTAATTTTAATTTAGATAAAAGTACCATGACAAAACGTCTAATAACAGCCATTGAAAACAAATATTTAAAAATCCTTGGTCATATGACAGGAAGATTATTATTATCTAGAAAAGCATATGATTTAGATATTAAAAAGGCAATACAAGCATGTGCCGAGAACAATGTAGTCATAGAAATTAACAGTAATCCTCATAGATTAGATTTAGATTGGCGTATGTGCAAATATGCCAAGGATTTAGGTGTAAAATTAAGTATAGAACCAGATGCTCATAGAATTTCAGGTATTGATGATATTGTCTATGGTATTAAAACAGCCAGAAAAGGTTGGATAGAGGCAAAAGATGTATTAAATGCTATGGATGTAGATTATATTAATGATTTTTTTAATACATAAGATGATTTATCTAATGAAATAATAAGGGATACTATTTAAATGTATTTTTAATATGCTTTAAATCTAATGTTTTAGTTAAAAACAATAATATGATATATAAAATAAATCCTGTAAATGTGGCAATTATACTACTCCATAGATTGTGATTAATAATATAAAAAGCAGTTTTATAACTGTAAATCATAGAGAGGACCATAATAATTGATGCAAATATGGGACTAAATATGTAATAAATAAAAGATAGATTTAGACTAATATAACGAAATAATATTATGAAATTTAATATAAATACTAAAAGTACAGATAATAGAAAACCTATAAAGTAACCATTAATCCCATAGATTGGGTTGGCCATTAAAAAATAAATACAATATAATTGCAATATGGCTCCTAAAAATGAATTTATAGTTACTATAACTTGTTTTCCCAACCCTTGTAATATACCAGAGGAAGTATGTTGCAGACATTGAAAAACAGTTCCATAACTTAAAATTGATAGATATCTACCTATATCTTCTTGACCATAGATTAACATACTAATATGTTTACCAAAAACTGTGTATGCTATGGATATGGGTATAGATATTAGCAGTGTTATTTTTAATGCTAAATTTGATTTTGAATTTAATTCCTTCCAATCTTTAAGAGCTAAAGCTTCAGAGATGTTAGGTATTATATTTACCACAAGAGCATTTGTTACAGTAAAAGGCAAAAATAATAAGGACATGGCCATACCAGATATTTTACCAAATACTTCAATTGCACTTATGGCTGAATATCCTGATAATTGAAGTCTTTGGGGAATAAGTATGGAATTTAATGTTTGCATAGTGACAGATATGATGTTATTTAATGTTATGGGAAATGAAATATATAATAAATCTTTAAAAATATTAACGCAGTTGTATCTAGAATTTTTTAATATCACAAAAGATGTATTTTTATTACTAAAACTAAATTTTAAAAATAAGAACACCAGACCAAAAAATTCTCCAATGGAAATACCAATAATGGCAATAGTAGCTGCTAGGATACTATTAGATGGTTTTTTATAATAAAGTAGTAGTAGAGCAAATCCAATACGACAAATTTGCTCAATAATTTGACTAATAGCAGGTGTGGACATTTCTTTTATACCATAAAAAAAACCCCTTAAAATACTGGAAAAGGTGATTAGACTTATAGCGGGAATAGTCCATAACACTGGATAATACAAGATTGGATTTTTTAATATATTATTTACAATATAATTTATTTTTAAGGATACAAAAATTGATAGTGATAATGAAATTATTCCACCTATAGATAAGGCTATCAATAATGTTTTATATACACCATCTTCATTATGGAGGGATTTTTCCTTAGCGACTAATTTAGAGACTCCCACTGGAATTCCAGCAGTAGATATGCTAATCATAAGCATTAAAAAAGGGAAGACCATTTGATAAAGACCAATACCTGTAGCACCAATAAGTTTTGAAAGAAATATTTTATATATAAATCCAAGTGAACGGATGATTATATTGATTGAAGATAATAGTATTGTGCTTAAGATAAAGGAAGATTTATTCATCAATATCACCTCGTGGAATTACTGTAATACTCAATAAATATTCATATTAGATAATTATTATTACTATAAATATTGAAAAGAAAAATATAAAAATAAATTAATTATTATATATTTATATGGATATATAATAATTAATTACTCTGTTTTTGGGAGATGATAAATAATGATTAAAGAAATTGATGGGGTTTTAAATAAAGAAGAATTTTATACAAAGCTACAGGTAAAGGTCCAAGATATATCAAAAGATTTTAGTTTAGCTATAATAAATATTGATAATTTTGAAACAGTTAATATTTATTATGGGGAAAATACGGGCGATAAAGTCATTATTAAAGTAGCCTCAGTTTTAAAAGAAAATTTAGGTAGAAATGATTTAATAGGTAGATATCATAAGGACGAATTTTACATATTATATGATAATACAAATCTAGAAACTGCTTTTATATTAGTGGAAGAAACAAGAGAATTTTTTGATAAAAATACTTTTAAAATAGGGGATAAAGATAAAGAAATACCACTTAAGATAAGTGCTGGCATTGCAAATTTCCCAAGAAATTCAAAAAATATTTTTGATCTCTTTGCATCTGCTGAAAAAGCATTATTACGTGCTAAGAAAGAGGGAAAAAATAAGGTTTGTTTAGCCAATAATGAAAATATGATATTAAAATCAAGTTATTATACAAAAGAGCAGTTAGAAGATTTGTTAAATTTATCCCAAAGAACTCATAAAACCGAAGCATCTTTATTAAGAGAGGCCTTAGAGGATTTATTTAAAAAATATAATGAAATTTAAATCCTAATATTAGAATTTATTGTATTTATTACAATCTAATAATATAATAGCGTGTAAGAGGTATTTTAAACTAATTTAAATGCGAGGGGGAAGAGTATGGACACAAAACAACAAATTGTAAAAAAGGTAAAATATGTACCAGAAATTAAGGGAGTTTATAGGAGTAATTATATTGAACTTCCATCCTGTATATCTGAAGCAAGTGGAATAAGGATTTTCGGCAAAAGAATAAAATCTGTTTTATTTAGTACTGATGTTGCTATTATTAGAAATACTAATGCGGACTCTGTTATAGCTGTATATCCATTTACCCCACAGCTATTGATTACACAGGCTTTAATGTTAGCATCAGATGTACCTGTCTTTTGTGGTGTAGGAGGCGGACATACTACTGGCAAACGTTCAATTAATATTGCCATACATGCGGAGTTTCAAGGGGCAATAGGAGTAGTTGTAAATAGCCCAACACCAAATGAATTAGTAACGGAACTTAAAAATGCAGTGGATATACCAGTTGTAGTAACTGTAGTATCGGAAAAGGAAGATATTGAAGGTAGGATTGAAGCAGGTGCAAGTATTTTAAATGTGTCTGGAGCAGCAAACACACCCAAAATTGTTAGGAGGATACGAGAAATTAGTAAAACTATACCTATTATAGCTACAGGAGGTAATAGCGAAAAGAGTATTTTAACTACAATAGAAGCTGGTGCAAATGCAATAACATACACACCTCCATCAACAGCAGAAATATTTTCAGATACTATGAAAAAATATAGAAATAGGTTTTAAAATTAAAATAACCAGCTAATAGCTGGTTATCTTAATTTAAATCAAAAGATCATCAATTTTATGAAATACAGGATTCATTTTATCAAAGGAATTTATATATTTAAAACCAATATCCTTAAGATAATTTAATACATTTTTAAAATCATAACCGATATACTGAGGACTATGTGCATCAGAAGCCATGGTAATAATCTCACCACCTAATTGATGGTACAATTTAACGATATCTTGAGATGGGTGATAATCACCTAATTTATAACGTATACCAGAAGTATTGATTTCTATTCCTTTACCATTTTCTATGGCTTTCTTTAATATTGCTTCTACAATATCATAATATTCACTCAAGGGTAGAATTGAATCATAACCTCCATAGCGTTTTATAATATCCACATGGCCTAATACATTATAGTCATTAAAATTGTTTACTATATATAATAAATCTTTAAAATAAATTTCATATGCTTGTTTTTGGGTTTTATTTTCAAAATATTTTTTAGATACTAAATCAATTCTTTCAAGAGTATGGATAGATGCAATGGCAAAATCAAATGGATATGATTGAATATCCTTAGAGCAAAGCTCTAATATATGAGGTTGTAAACCCAATTCAATGCCTATTTTAATCGATATGTCATCTTTATATTTTTCTTTATAGTTTGCTATTTGTGCAAAATATTCTTCTATATCAAATAAAAAATAATCACTATCTAGACCAACCCCACCAAAATCATAATCCATATGATCTGTAAAGCACATTTCTTTTAATCCAGCTTTAATGGCTCCCTTAATAACATCCTCCATTTTTGCAGATGAATCTTCTGAAAAATCAGTGTGAACATGAAAATCGAACATAAAAATTTCCTCCTAAACTTATAATAATCTATTAATACTAATATTATAACTAAGTAATACTTAAGTCAAAATAAATTTATTTGATTTTTAATACATAAATCAGTTTATAACTTGAAAAACTATTTTATAAGGAGGGAAGATATTATGAATTTAGAAACCAGAGATATAATTATAAAAAAATTATTAGATGCACAGGAAATGGTAAGGGATTATGAGAGCCTATCTAAAGAAACTGATGATAAAGAGGTGGCAGAGAGTTTTAAAAACTTTGCAGAGGAATCTGCAATGCAGGCCAGGAAATTACAACAATTAGTAGATAAATATAAAAAAGATTAAGTAATAAACACATTACTTATATACTTTATAAATAAACTTTTATACTAATGTAAAAATGATATAATACAATTAGGGTCAGTTAAATAAAGTATATTAGAATTAAGATTTATATTTATCTAATATTGGAATAGGTTATAACATTTAATTAAAGGGGGATATTATGAAAAAAATCAAAGTAATTTGTAATCTTAGGGCAGGTAGACAACTAGTTCAAAGAAGAATACCTGATTTAGTACAATCACTTCAGGAAAAAACTAAAACAAATATAGATCTTAATTACACTACTTTAGAATTAGGAGCAAAAGAACTAGCTATAAAATCCTGTGAAGAAGGTTATGATCTTATTATAGCAGTGGGTGGAGATGGAACTGTAAATGAAGTTTTAAATGGTATCATGCAATTTGAAAATAAACCTAGTTTAGCAATTTATCCTACAGGTACTGTTAATGATTTTGGAACTTATCTTAAAATCCCTAGAGAAATAGAAGATTTTACTGATATGATTGTTAATAACAATAGTAAAAAGATAGATGTAGGTGTAGCAGGAGATAAATATTTTTTAAATGTGGCAGCTGCTGGACTATTACCAGATGTTGCACATAAAGTATCCACTGAATCAAAAACTGTATTAGGGAAATTCGCCTATTATCTAGAAGGTATTAAAGAGTTTTCAAAGTCTATGTTTAAACCAATAACTATAAAGTATAAAATAGATGAGGACGAAAAAGAGAAAGAAATATTATTTTTTCTCATAGCTAATAGTCCAACGGTGGGAGGATTTAAATACATAGCACCAGATGCAAAAATAGATGATGGGTATTTAGATTTATTGATAGTTGAACACAATCAATTAAGGGATGTGGCTACAATATTTTTTAAATCACTTAGGGGTAATCATGGCGATCATCCAGGTTTGAGATATTTACAAATAAAAGAGTTTTTTGTTGAAAGTAATGAGGATATGGATCTAGATTTAGACGGAGAATTAGGAGGAAAACTACCTGTAAAATTTTATGTAAAAAAGCAGGTAGTAAATATTATACTACCATAATATAATAATTAAAATTTTTATAGAATCTAATAAATTATGATTAAATATGCTTTATATAGATGAATATATATGGTATATTAATTATAGTATTTATAATGGATGAGGGGTTGTATATTGTGTTATCAAAAGAGAAAATTAATAGAATTAATACATTAGCTAGATTATCAAAGACTAGAGAACTTACAGAAAGTGAAAAAAAAGAACAAGCTATGTTAAGAGAAGAATATTTAAAAAATTTCAGAAAATCTTTTAGAAAACAACTAGATTCTATAGAAATTGTAGATTAAAATATAAACGATTCAACAACATTTTACAATATAATCATATTGTTAAATATTTTTAAAAATTGCTATTATATGTTGAAAAAATTTTTTATTTAATAACAAGATAAACTAAATTTTTTAACCTCCTTAGTTTATAATGCTTAATTAAGATTATGAGTTAGGGAGGTTAGATTATGAAAAGAATTATTCTTTTATTTTTTATTATAATCCTAATAATAGGAAGTAAAAATTTTACATTTGCTTCGTATAGAAGTAATAGAACATCTGATGATATTCAAAATTATTTACAAGAAATCTTTGATTATAGAATCATAATTTGGAATGATTTTATTACAGATCAAGATAGAAGTATAAAAGATATAGAATCTAATCTAAAAAAATTTATTGCAGAGCCATTACTGACAATTGATTTAGATAATTTTAAACATATTATGGAGAATCCTACTTCCTATGAGTTAATACAAAATGTATATATTAATAATTGTAAATTACAGTATAATAGAATGGGATCTAAAATATATATAGTAAATATTGGTTGGGATCTAGTAAAAGATACAGAGATAATATATGAAGAATATGATTATATTGTAGAATTGATTCAAATAGAGAATAAATGGTTATTAAAAAATTATGAATTATATTTATAAAGATATATAATTTCCTCTTTTTTAATAATTTTATATAAAAAAGAGGAAATTTGTTATCTTATGTAGAAAGTTATTAGGTCGAAAAGTTTCCATTGCAAAGGTGGAGATATATATTGATTAAAAAATTAAATGAAGTTTTTGATAAGGTTTTATCATCTATCAATGAGAGTAAAACAGAAATTTTTGAAATAACTGAAGAAATACATAATGAATACAAAGATTTAGAAATGCAAATAGAAATAATAAAAGAAAGGGTAAAAAACATAATTGAAGAAGTAGATAAGTTGGAGATATTAGAAAAAAACAGCAGAAAGAAACTGTTAAAGGTTAGCAGAGATTTTACAATATATTCAGAATTAGATATTCATAAAGCCTATGAAGAGGCAAATATTTTACAAATACAATTAAATGTGAAGCGTGAAGAGGAAAGAAAGCTATTGCAACAAAGGTCAGATATGGAAATAAGACTAAAAAGGCTGGGTGATACTTTAGAAAAAGCAGAAAACCTTACAAATAGAATTTCCATCGTAGAGGAGTTTTTAGGTGATTCAATTAAGTATATACATAGTACTGTTGAGGATATACAACAAACTCATATTTTTGGAAGGAAAATTATAACTGCACAGGAAGAAGAAAGAAAAAGAATTGCCAGGGAAATACATGATGGGCCAGCTCAATCCTTATCAGGTTTAGTAATTAAAGCAGAAATATGTAGTAAATTATTAGATATAGATAGAGATAAAGTAAGAGTAGAATTATGTGAATTAAAGAAACGAACTAGAGAAAGTATTAAGGATATACGAAAGATTATTTATAACTTAAGACCTACTGCAATAGATGATTTAGGACT
>JAAYNB010000047.1 GCA_012521085.1 Clostridiales bacterium
TTAATATATCATGTTTCTTTTTCTTTGTCAAGGGTTTTTTGCAATTTATTTTTTGTTTCTTGCATTTCCTTGTGATTTAGGTCACTCTCTCATCGAGCGACCTTTTTTAATATATCAGGTATTTTAAAGTTTGTCAATACATTTTTACAAAAATATTGACAAACTTTCATAAAATGTTGCAAAATATGCTTTAATGATTCAAATTACGACTTTTTTGTATGAAATTCTTATATAAATATATTACAAATTATTTTTTACTTCTTGAATTTTGTTGCTACATAATAATGTAATTTCATCATTAGGATCAATTTCTAATGATTTATTTATATATTCTTCAGCTTTTCCTATATTATTTAACTCTAAATATAACATGGCTAAATTACAAAGTATTTCATTGTTTTCTCCACCAATATCTAAAGCTTTATAAAAACAATCTATGGATTTTTGTATTTCACCTAGTCCACCATAAGATAAACCTAATTCTACTATTGTATCTATTTGATTCTCTTTTAATTTTAATACTCTTTCAAAATATACAACAGCTTTTTCAAAGTTATTTAGTTGTCTATAACCTAATCCAATGAAAAAAAGAAGGTTCCACCATGTACTATATTTCTCTTCCAACTTTATTAATATTGATAATCCTTCTTGAGATCTACCAGATAATATAGCTTGGTATCCTAACTCATACTGGGCCATATCCTCTAATTCTGATAATAATGTTCTAATTTCTTCTTTTATATTTTCTTCTAATTCTAATTTTAAAGCTTCTTCCCAATGTATTTTTGCCTTATTAAATTCTTTGTTCTCTCTATATATATACCCTAAATAGTAATAAGCTAATCCATGTTTTTTATCACTATTCAAAAGTTTTTCTAATTTGTCTCTAGCTTCTCTGGTAAATAGTTTATATGATTTAGGTTTATTTAAAAATTGTTTATCTCTATATTCTAATAGAGCTAATGAATAATTAAATAGCCCATCAATATCATAATTGTTTAATAATATTAAAGTTTTTAAGAAAATTATACCTTCAATTAATTTTCCTTCATTTATAAATTCTAAACCAGATTTTAATATATATCTTTCAATTTTAGGATTAACAGCATATAAAAATTTAATATATTCATCTTTATATTTAAAACTAGGATCTATTCCTAATAAATAAATCATTCCCCTAACAATTCCTGTAACTGTTAGAACTTCATTTTCTTTTTTAGTTTTTATATTTTCTGCTAATTCTTCTGTTATTAAAGGTACATCTAAACCATTACTAGGCAATTGATAATTTGCTATATTAAATTCCATATTATTTTTTAATTCAATAAATAGTATTTCTTCTGTTTTCTTTAATAGAAAATCATTTATTAAAAACTCCATACCCTACCCCCATATTTTTATTTACAGTTTAAAATTCTCTCATAAACAATCTTTTTCTCCTAGTACTAGTACTTAATATATCAAATAAATAGCCTCGATATATCATAGTAAATGAAAATATAATCTGTCCCAATATATATATTAAAAACACTCGTGGTGAAAGTATATTAAATCTTAATGGAATATAATATTTAAACACTCCACTTAAAAAACTTCCTGTAAGTAAATATAATACTATAGATAATATTATATTTGGTACAAACCATTCTATCCAATTTTCTTTGATAAATTCAAAAGTATATACTATTGTATCCCAAGGATTATACATTTTTTGATACACAGATTCAGGTAATGCATTTAATAGTGTAATAACTAAAAAATTGATAATTAGATTCAATTCAATAGCCAAATTTCCTCTGCTAAATATGGGCATTATCAAAGTACTCACTACTAAAGAACCAAACCATCCAATAAAGGATATCCCCCACACCTTATTAAGATATATGGTAAATCCCTCTTTGAAATCCTGTATATCAAATTTATTTCTTGTTATAATACAATTAATTAAGTGTAAATAATTGGAAATCAAAGCGCTAGTGACTATTATCATTACAAGACCTGCCAGTATCCAGAAATGTGGTAATGAGATATATAGTATAATGGTTGCTAGGCTGTAAAATAGTCCTGTAAATATAATTATCCAATTTTTTATAAAACTATCTATTGCAAGTTTAAATACTCTTTTATTAGTATAAAAAATGTCTTTTATTATATCCAAAGCTTCCTCATCTCCTATATTTTATTTTAAAACTCAGTCTTTAATAACTCATAATATCTACTTTGTTCAATTGCTTTGTTTTCTAAATCATAATCAAATAATACTATTGTTTTTTCTTTTTCCATATCATTTAATATGTTTGGATTTCTTTCCAATTCTATTACATTATAATCAAATTCTTGAAAATGTACTTTTTTTATTATTTCTTTTGCTGGCATGTCTATATATTTTGGAAGATATTTTTTTAGATTTTCAATGTTTTGTAAAAATTCATGACATTGATTTTTAAAATTTGCTGATAATGGTCTGTAGAGTGGCTTTGGAAATGATGTTGTTTTATTATGTTTTATATAATCTAGTTTTAATACTTCCTTTAATACTTCTATTTTATTAAATTTTTTATATATGCAAAATTCTAAAAGGATTTCATATAATTTGTTTCTACCCTGTGATAGATGATAAAGCCCATGTTTTTCCCAATATGTCCATAAATCTTGAAAAAAGTTAAAACTACTATTATAAAAATTTGATAAAATAACTTCAATGGTGGATGTGAACATATTGCTATTCCAATATGTTTCTACCATTTCTTCTATTCCCTTTAATCTGAGTATCTCACCATAGGACATAGCATCACTTTCCAATACTTCATATGGCGGTATATGGTCATATACATATCCATACTCTACAGCATTTTCTCTTAGACCTGATCCTTTTAAAAGTTTTAAAAAACCTACTTGTAATTTTTCAGGTCTTAATTGAAATACATCATCAAAGGATTTTCTAAAACTAAAATAATCTTCTCTAGGTAATCCCACTATTAAATCTAGATGTTGATGTATATTTTTATGCTTTGAAATTTCTTTAACCGCATTAGCCAATTTTTCAAAATCCATATTTCTTTGTATTATTTTTAATGTTTCCACATTAGTTGTTTGCACACCTATCTCGAACTGAAATAATCCTGTAGGAACACTTGATAAGAACTTAAGCATATCTTCATCTATTAAATCTGCCGTTACTTCAAAATGAAAATTTGTCTTCCAATTAGTATTGGCTAAAATATATTTCATAATTTCTAGGGCATAATCTTTTTTTGCATTAAAAGTCCTATCTATAAATTTTACCTGCTGTACTTCCTGATCTAAAAAATATTGTATTTCTTTTTTTACTAAATCTAACGGTCTAAATCTAACACCAGTTGATGCTGATGATAGACAATATTGACAATTAAAGGGGCACCCTCTTGAACTCTCATAATAAACAATCTGATTTTTACTTATATTTTCATTTTTATAGGGAAATGGTATTTCACTCATATCTGGTGTAATAGCTGTCATATGGTTTGTATGAACATCTCCTCTAGCTCTAAAACTTATTGAGGGAATTTGAGAATAATCTTCATTATCTTTTATTTTTATAATTAAATCTTTAAAAGTTTTTTCCCCTTCTCCCATTACAATTATATCTATAGCATCATTATCTTTCATAATACTTTTAGGTGTAAAGGAAACCTCCGGTCCACCTAGAACAATAATAAGCTCTGGCATGATTTTTTTCAATAACATGGTTATATGATTTATCATTTCCATATTCCATATATAGCATGAAAATCCAATAATATCTGGTTGTAGTTTATATATTTCTCTTAATATATATTCTTTACTTTGATTAATAGTAAATTCTCTTATTTCTATGTCAATACTATCATCCATATCTTTTATACTATTTTTTAAATATCTTATAGCTATATTTGTATGCACATATCTTGCATTTAAAGTCGTCAATAATATCTTCATTATAATCCTTCTTTCCAATCTAATGTTTTATATTAAAATTTATCAATATTATAACATAGTTTGAATAATTGTATGAGATGTTAAATTTAATCTTCACTCTTTTATTTAAATCTTAAATATTCCTATATATTCTATTGTATTATTCTTCTTTTTTAAATATAATACTGTGTATGTATTTATACTTTAGAGAAAGGTGGAAATTTATTGTTACCTCAAAGTCATATTATTATAGCAAAACAAATTTATAAACATATAGATAAAAAATTAAATGTACAATTAGATAAAAAAAGTTTGATATATGGGAGTATAAAACCAGATATACCTTTTAATTCTTCTGGAGTACCTCATTTCAAACCTGATTCCTTTGATTATATTTCTAATAAAATCTATGAATTATCATTACAACCCCTATCCAATAACACTGAATTCATTAAATATATATCTAGAAATATTGGAATTGTAACACATTATATTGCTGACTATTTTTGTGTTCCCCATAATGATAGAAAGTATTATAAAAAACATATTATAAATCATTTCAATTATGAGGCATACTTGCATAAGGAATATATGGTTCATATGAAAAATGTCAATATTTCTAACAAACTATTTAATTTAGATTCTCATAATCTACATTCTATAAAATCTTTAATTGATGATTTGCATAATATATATACATCAAAGGGCGAAAGTTTTAAAAATGATATAGTAAGTTCTATTGAGGCTGCAGTAACAACTGGTCTTTTAATAATTTACAACAGTAAATATAAATTAGAATATAGTGTAGCAGCTTAAAAAAGGATTTTTTACAATATTGTCGAAATAAATATTAATATACGGATGATTATATTATTTGTTAAAGGAGATATTGAATATGGATGAACTTGCTAAAATATCAATAGAAGAAATTTCTAAACATGATATCTATATGATTATTAAAGCACTAGAATATACCGGATCTAATACAAATATTTCATCTTTCTTAGAACTTAAAGATGCTATATTAAAACAATTAGCTCTATTATATGATACTAGTGAAGAAGAATTTATTAATTATTTGGAAAATAGCTTTAGAAGTTAAAAAGACAGTAATTACTGTCTTTTTTTATTTTGGATTAAAGTATAAGAACCTGATTTTGTATTTAATAGTATTTGAATATAAAAAGATGTTTCAATTCTGTCTAGAACTTTTATAGGACCTAATAATTCATGTTTTGCCGTTTGACCTTTATTTAATTGAAATAGGTCTATGGTATTTTGACTTTTTTTATGAACTTTTCTATTAACTCTAAAATTTCTTAATCTATATAAGTAATCTCCCATGTTTTTAAGAAACTCTCCATCTTTTAATATATCTAATTTTTTTAATTCTTTCTTATTTATTATTCCCCAAAGTCCATAGCCAATGGCCAAGACCTCATTTAAATCCTCTATATTTAATCTTGTAAGTTTAAGATCCTCTTTATTCTCTAGTCTAAATAATATGTCTAAACCGTATAATAATATGGCCCTAGCATCCCAATTAAGATTTTTTATATCTTTTTCATCTTTTAATTTATCAATTTCTAATAAATAATTTATCTTTTCTCTTTCAAATTGTATTCTATAATCATTAGGTAATTTTATTGATATATTACGATTTAATTCATTAAATTGTAGGTGAATTAAATAATCTTTTAACTCTTTTATTATTTCTTCTTTTTCAAATATATTTTTTTCTAATAAAAGATATACTGTCCTTGATAATAGTAATCCTGATAATATTACCCTTGGATGTCTATTTAGATAGATTATGTTTTTATAGACTTCTCTTTCTAGAGAATTATAATTTTTATTGGCAATTGCGATGGGAAATACCCGACTAATTCCATATCCACGTACATCTTTCCAATAAAAATTGCTATTATAATATTTTCTATCACTTAACTTTTTAAGTAGATTTCCAGGTTTACCATGTCTATAATAAAACCATAATTTTAATTCTTCAAAAAAACGGTTATAATCTATATTTACTTCAAAGGTTTTTGATGAATCTATTAATGATTTTATGTTTATTAAAATAAGTTCAGTTATATAACTATATTGTCCTCTATTTTTTCCCATATGTAGATCATTGTTATAAATATAAGTAAATTCTTTTAGTTCTTCTATCTCAATATTTGTATTTGTTTTTAAAAAACCTAGTGCATCACCATAGACAGTCCAGAGTAAAGCATTAATTATCCTTTTATCTATATTCAAATTATGTAAGCCTCCTTGTTTTCTTTATTTCTTATTATAAAATCTAGGATTAATAGTAATACAACCATCTATCCTAAATTTTATAATAATACTTTTAAAGATATTAAAATCTCATGCCTACATTTCTTCCGGTGCTTTCATACCTAATAAACTTAATCCTATACCGATTACCTCTTTAACAGCATAAACAACTGCTAATCTTGCTTTTTGCAATTCTACATCATCTACTAATACTGGATAATTGTGATAGAATCTATTAAATTCTTGGGCTAAATTTACGATATGTCTTGTTATAATTGAAGGTTCATTTTTTCCTTGGGCCTCTTTTATGCTATTAGGAAATTCTTCAATTTTTTTAATTACTTCTATGATTATATCATCATTTAATAGTTCAGCATTAAATTCTGAATCAATTTCTATACTTGATCTTTTAATAACACTATTAGCTCTAGCATATGTATATTGTACATATGGTCCTGTCTCACCTTCAAAGTTTAACACTTGATCCCATGAAAAAGTATAGTCTTTAATTCTATTATTAGATAATTCTTGGAAAACTACTGCTCCTACTCCTACATCATGTGCCACCTGATCTAAATTTTTAAGATTTGGATTTTTCTCTTTTATAATCTCTCTAGTTTTTTCAACAGCTTGTCTCAACACATCTTCTAAAAATACTACTCTACCTTTTCTAGTGGCAATGGTTCCTTCTTCTAAACTTACTAGTCCAAAAGGTACATGAACACAATCATTAGCCCATTCAAAACCCATAATCTCTAGGATTTTTATTAATTGTTGAAAATGTAAATTTTGTTGTGATGCAACAACATATATGTTTTTATAAAAATCATAGGTTTCTTTTCTATATATGGCTGCAGTAATATCTCTAGTTATATACAATGTTGAACCATCATTTTTCTTTATCAATGCTGGTGGCATATCATATTCATCTAAACTAACTATTTGTGCACCTTGAGATTCTTCTAATATATTTTTTTCTTCCATCATATTTAAAACTCTGCCCATTTTGTCTGAATAAAAACTTTCTCCTGCAAATGAATCAAATGTTATATCCAACATTTTATATACTCGATTAAATTCATCTAAACTCACTTCTCTAAACCATTTCCAAAGTTTAAAAGCTTCTTCGTCTCCATCTTCAAGTTTTTTAAACCACTCTCTACCTTCATCCTCTAAACTGGGGTCTTTTTCTGCTTCATCATGAAATTTCACATATAATTTTAATAAAGTTGGAATAGGATTTTCTTTTACTTCTTCTTCATTTCCCCATTTTTTAAAGGCTACAATTAGTTTTCCAAATTGGGTACCATAATCCCCTAAATGATTTATGGTAATAGTATTGAATCCTAAAAATTTATATATTTTATGAATAGAATTTCCTATAACAGTACTTCTAATATGACCTATATGGAAAGGCTTTGCAATATTTGGTGATGAAAATTCTACAATGACATTTTTACCCTCTCCCATATTACTACTACCATATAATTCTTTTTTTTCTAATACTTCTTTTAAAGTTTGTTTTATGAAAATTGTTTTATCCACAAAGAAGTTTATATATGCTCCAGCTTGTTCTATTTTTTCAAACAAATCATTATCCTGAATATTATCTATAATATCCTTAGCAATTAATGGTGGTGCTTTACGAAATGTCTTTGCCAATTTAAAACATGGAAAAGCATAATCTCCCATATCTGAATTAGGTGGTACTTCTATCATAGATTTAATCTCAGATTCATCTAGACTGTCTATTTCTTTTTTTAAAATCATAACTATTTCTTTTTTAAAATCTACCATATTTATATCCTCCTATAATAAACATTGAAACAAAAAACTCTCATCCCCATATATAGAGACGAGAGTATTAACTCTCCCAGTCATCAGAGTTTATTCTCTTTATATATGTTAATATATATCTTATAAATATTCAATTACTTTATGAATTTTTATTTTAATTGCACTATTGTAACTCCAGCTCCACCTTCTCCATACTTTCCATCCCTATATTTTTTCACATGTCTATGATTTTTTAACATTTGTTTTATACCGGATTTTAAAACCCCAGTTCCTATACCATGTATAATGGTTACTTCATTTAAATTTGCCAAATATGCATCATCTAAATATTTATCTACTTCAATAAATGATTCTTCTAAATCCATACCTCTTAAATCAATTTCCATTTTTATATTACTAGTTTTTTTCTTTACTATTCTACTTATGCCTTTTTGAATTTTACTTTCTTTTTCATCAGCTGATTCTAAATTTGAAATATGTATATTCATCTTCATAATTCCAACTTGTATAAAAACTTCTCCATTGTCATTTGGTGGATCAATTACATGACCAACTTGATTTAATGAAAGGACTTTCACTGTATCACCAGGTTTTAAATTCTTTGGCGGTTTTTTGCTTGTCTTTGTGAATAATTTTTCTTCAAAGCCTTCAGCTAAACTACCTAATTTAGTATCCATTTGTTTTCGTGCAGCTTCTAATTTTCTATTAATTTCTCTTTCTTCTGCTTCTATTTTTAATTGTCTTAGTTCCTCTATTATTAACTCAGCTTCTTCTTTAGCTTCTTTTATAATATTATAAGCTTCTTTTTTAGCTTGTTTAATTAAATTTTCCTCTTGTCTTTCTATTTTCTCTTTTTTCTTTAAATAATCATCTAAAATATTTTCTGCTTCTAAGCGAATAGCTTTAGCTTCTTCTCTATCTTTTTCTGCAGACCTTTGATTTTCTTCAATATTTTGTAATAAGTCTTCAAACTCAATATTTTCACTGGTTAGAAACTGCTTTGCACCCTCTATAATCTCGTCTGATAAACCAAGTCTTTTGGATATTTCAAATGCATTGGATTTACCTGGGACACCTATTAAAAGTCTATAAGTAGGTCTTAATGTCTTTATATCAAATTCCACTGATGCGTTCTCAACCTTTTCATTTATTAAGGCATATTGCTTTAATTCACTGTAATGGGTAGTTGCAATTACACTGCATTCTAAATCCTTTAAATAGTTTAAGATAGACATTGCCAATGCTGCACCTTCTGTTGGATCAGTTCCCGCCCCTAATTCATCCAATAGTACTAAAGATTTTGAAGTAACTTTTTTTAGTATCTCCACTATATTTACCATATGTGATGAGAAAGTACTCAAACTTTGTTCAATACTTTGTTCATCTCCAATATCAGCATAAATTTCATCATATACAGCTAATTTTGTGCCATAATCAGCAGGTACATGTAATCCACTCTGTGCCATTAAACTTAATAAACCTACGGTTTTTAATGTAACAGTCTTACCTCCTGTATTTGGTCCAGTAATAACCAAAGTATTAAAATCATCGCCTATCCAAATATTTGTTGGAACTACTTCATCTGCTTTTAATAGTGGATGTCTACCATTTTTTATATTTATTTGTTTATTCTGGTTTAATTCTGGTTCTATCCCTTTCATACTTATGGATAATTTCCCTTTAGCAAATATAAAATCTAGTCTTTGTAATATGGTTTGATTAACTTTTATTTCTTCTCCCCTATCTGCAATCATAGCGGAGATTTCCATTAAAATTCTTTCTATTTCTTTTCGTTCTTGGAGTTTTAATTCTTTTAACTCATTATTAAGTTCCACAATTACCATTGGTTCAATAAATAATGTAGCTCCAGTAGAAGATTGATCATGTATCAATCCTGGAAATTGACTTCTATATTCCTGTTTAACAGGTACCACATATCTATCCTGCCTAATAGTTATGATACTGTCT
Organism: Clostridiales bacterium; assembly: GCA_012521085.1. GTDB lineage: Bacteria > Bacillota > Clostridia > Peptostreptococcales > Natronincolaceae > JAAYNB01. The sequence goes on from JAAYNB010000047.1 coordinate 9,985, forward strand.
TGCAAAAACTTTTGATTAGATGGAGAATTTATTATACTATTTAATCTGGTTCTAATTGCATCATGTTTTGATGAAATCATTCTTCTAATATTTTTTAATTCATTAGAAGCATTATCTGATACTTCTGTTTCACTTAATATAGAGTTTTTAATTTTTTCTTCTATATCCTTAACAATATTTAAACTATTAATCAGGCCTTGAACAATTGGATATTCATTATTTTCTTCCTTTTCTTCTTTAAAAAATGTCTTTAGTCTTCTAGCAACTGTTAATGTATCCTTTAAATATAAAAGTTGTCCTGGATCAAGATAAGAACCTATTTCTGTACTTTTTACCAAGGGTATAATATCATTTATACCTGATAAGGGTACATTTCCTCTTTTGATTAATATACTCTCTGTTTCACTGGTTTCCTGTTGGGCAATTTTTATTTGATTAATATCTTTCATAGGCTTTAATTTTTTAACCAAATCTTTACCAAGATCAGATGTACATTTATCAGCTAACATGTCTATAATTTTTGTATATTCTAATACTCTTAATGTTCTTTCATTCACTAAATGCTCACCTCTTGAAACATTTTAAAACACCTATGTTCATTATATCATTATTTATGTAAATAATTATAATAAATTATTTTGAATTTTACAGGCTTTAACAATATTTTTAGCTAAAATTGATGTGGTAACTGAGCCTACACCACCTGGTACTGGTGTAATCATACTGGCTTTCTTTTTTACATTCTCAAAATCAACATCACCACATAAATTTCCATCTTCATCAACATTAATTCCAATATCTATAACTATTGCACCTTCTTTTACCCAATCCTCTTTTACTAATCTTGCTACTCCTGCTCCTACTACCAAAATATCAGCTTTTCTTGCTGTATTCACAATATCCTTAGTAGATGTATGACAGACAGTTATGGTAGCCCTTTCATTTAATAATAATAATGCTGCGGGTTTTCCCACAACCATTGAAGCTCCAATAACAGTACAATCTTTTCCTCTTATATCTATATCATAGAATTTTAACATTTCTATAACTGCTGTAGGAGTACATGTGGAAAAGCCTGTCTTATCTCCCTCTGTCATTTTACCAATATTAACAGGATTTAAACAGTCTACATCTTTTTCAGGTGCAATTAAATTTTTAATCTTCGATTCATCTAAATGTTCTGGTAAAGGTTTAAATATAAGTATTCCATTAACATCATTTGATTTATTTAATTTTTCTAATTCAGCGAGAAATTCCTCTTGACTAACATTTTCAGCCAGTTCTATTACCTCTGTTTTAATACCTAGTTTTTTACATCTATTCAAGGCTCCTCTTTCATAAGCCAAATCATCTGGTCTTGCTCCTACCCTAAGTATACATAATTTAGGTTCTATGCCGTGGGATTTTAATATATCAATTTCTTTTATTAATTCACTGCTTATTTGATCAGCAACTGGTTTTCCTTTAATTATTCTACTCAACTTCAATACCTCATTTCCTTTTAAGATTGTTCTTTAAATATTAATATAAAAGTTTGTATAAAATTAAAATTTATATTCCTATCTTTTAATTTGAACTATTCAGATAATATATCCTCAATTTTTTTATATACCATATCAGCAATTTCTATTCCTTCTATAACCAGCTTTTCTATTTCAGATTTTACTTTCTTTACATATTCTCTATCCTTAATCATATTTATATTAATCATTACATTTATTTGCCCACTAATTAATGTAGATCTCAAAAATTGTACTCCAACAGCTATATCACTTATTACTAATTTTGAAGACTTTTCCACTAATTCTTCATGTAACTTTATAGCTTCATAAGAGGCTTTAACAATTTGAATTGGTGTTTTACATGCAAGCTTTAATGCTTCTTCTAATATTTTGTCCTTTTCATTTTTTTGTTCTTCTGTATCACTAGGTAAACCATAGGCCTTTGATAGAGGTAAAAAGTTTTCTGCGTCTTCATCTACCATTTTTAAAAATTTTTCTTGTATTTCTACTGCTCTATTTAATATTTTTTTAATATCATCTTCGTATATTGCATATTTTTTTTTACCAATTGTCAAATTACATACCATACTGGCTAGTGCTGTACCTAATGCCCCTACCAATGCTGATGCACCTCCACCACCAGGAATGGATGCTTTAGAAGAGAGAGCTTCTGTAAATTCTATACAATTCTTCTCTATTAATTTCATATCATTACCTCCATATGTATTTATCTTTTTTATATTAAAATAATAATTATAAGGGAATTTTTAAAAAACAAAGGCAAATTAATTTGCCTTTGTTTTTGTTATTTAAATACCTCTACAAAATTTTTGAATACTTCTTTTCCACTTGTTTTGATTGTTCGCTCATTTCCTAATACAGATAAATTGTTTTTATCCATAACATCTTTTACTAAATCAGATAACTCTCTAATATCCTCTTCTTTAGTGCTCAATACTTCATCTCTTTCTTTTTGTAAATCTTCATGACTAACTTTACTAATATATCGTGCTGTGGCTAATTGTCCCTTCATTGAAGGTGTCAATGGTGTATCCATTTTACTAATAGTACCTATAATATATTTTCGCATTTCTCTTTCATTGCATGTAAAATCTTTTAAATATTTATAAGCTTCATCATATACTTTTAAGGTATTTATTAAATTAGGGTCTCTATAGGAAGTGAAATACATATTTCCATTTCTATTAAATCCTACCATGGCCCCATATGCTCCACCTGTAACCCTGACTCTATTCCACAGATAATCTAAACTAATAATGGTTCTAAGAACCTCTAAACTGCCTGTATAATCATAACCCAGTTTCCTAAAGTTATAGGCTTTGGCTACATACTGTACTTTACTAGAAGTAAGGAGACCTTCATTTTTAGTCAAAAACTCAAATTTATATTCATTATCTGCTAAGGTTTCATTCCCCATATATTCCATTAGAAACGGTAATTTTTCTTTGAATTTATCATAATTTTTCTCATCCATTGTAACACTTATCATTAGATTGTCTTTATTAAAAATCTTTTTACTTACAGTTTTTAAGTTTTCTTGAATTTCTTCTATTTTATCATTAAAGTTTTCTTCCAGTTCCAGGATAAATTTATAAAAATCAATTCCTGTTATTAATTCATTATATACACCTAAGGATGAGAAATAGGAGGTAGCCCTTCTAGCTGCTACTACATGGCCATCTCTAAGTATATTCATTTCTAGTTTTGATTTTACTTCCCTAATTATTTCTTGAATCCTGTTAGCTTCATCAAATCTTGTATGACCTATTTGTTCACCTATTAATTCAAAAAGTTTTGGAAGATGTTGAATCAATGAACTAGATTGGATAATAAGCTTAGGAAAATATTCTTCATCATTATCTTTCAATGAGTATACATCAACCTTTGGATTAATTCCCCCTGTATGGATATTTATTTCATTGGACAAATCTTCATAGCTATAGTTTTTAGTGCTCACATTACCTAACATAAATCTCAATAGACTTATATATGGTATTAAATCCTGTGGTACAGTTTTTGTATTAAAATATAGATTTACATAAGCTATTTCATTAGTAAACATAGGATGAAATAAAATAGGTATATTGTTTTCATTTCTTTCAACAAGAGGTAATTTTTCTGGTTTTTTATCAATATCTTCTATGGATAATAGAGGAATCTTTTCTAACTCTTTTGGGGTACTTTCTATTTCTTGATACTTTCTTAATTCCTTTGTATTATCTATTAATTGATTTATTTCTTCCTTCGATAATGATTCTTTGTATTTTTTTAATTTTTCTTTTATCTCATCTTCTTTTACTTGAGCTAAGTTTTTCTTTGGTTTTACTATTAATAAAGAACTATGAGTATTATTTAATAATCTTTCTACTATTAATTTTTCAAAATAATTAGTTGTTAACGCTGTTTTGATTTTTTTAAGTGGTTCTTCATATGCTAAATGTAATATAGGGCTTTTGTCGTATAGCCAACTTTCCATACTCTTCATACAATATATTAGTCCCTTTGGATATCTACCATAATCAGCTTCTCTCAATTTAAATTCATGTATATTAATAGCAGCCTCTATTAATTTTTTGTCTATACCTTCACTTACTAATCTTTCTAGACATTCTATAACTACTTTTTGAAATCTTTCTTTTTTATCTTCATTACTATTTTTTACAACAACACTCATCACTGGTTGTAATATACTATTATCATAAGATCCAAAGACATCTTCCCCTAGATTTGCTTCTAAAAGGGCTTTCTTTAATGGGGCTGCCGGTGTTTCTAATAATAGATAAGTCAATATCTCAAAGGCTAGATGTAGTTCAGCATCAGTAGCTTCACCTACAACAAAATTTAAACTTAAAAAAGTTTTATTTTCTTCTTTTTCATTGGCTGATATGGGATATTCTATAGTCTTTGTATATGAAGTGTCAAAGGGTTTTTGTAGAGGAATTCTTGAATCTATATCTATTTTTTCAAAATTATTTAGGTATTCGGTATCAATAAACTTTAATTGTTCCATAATATCCCCATTGCCATATAGAAATATATAGCTATTGGATGGATGATATAATTTTCTATGAAAATCTAAAAAGTTCTCCTGTGTTAATTCTGGAATTACATCTGGGTCTCCACCAGATTCATATCTATAATTTGTATCAGGAAATAGGGTTTCTTGAATCTTTCTAAAAAGTATCTGTTCTGGTGAAGAAAATACTCCCTTCATTTCATTATATACAACACCTCTATAGGTAATATCATCTTCTGGTGTTTCTAATTCATAATGCCAACCTTCCTGCATTAATATTTTAGGATTATCATAAATATTTGGATAAAACACTGCATCCAAATAGACATCCATTAAATTAAAAAAATCTTTATCATTTCTACTTGCAATAGGGTACATTGTTTTATCAGAAAAAGTCATGGCATTTAAAAATGTGTTTAAAGAACCCTTTGCTAATTCTACAAATGGATCTTTGATTGGAAATTTTCTTGAACCACATAATACAGAATGCTCCAAAATATGGGGTAGCCCCGTACTGTCATTTGGAGGTGTTCTAAAGGTTATAGAAAACACTTTATTATCATCATCATTTTCTATGTGAAATAATTTAGCACCACTTTTCTCATGTTGAAATATTCTGCCTATGGAATTAATTTCTTTAATCTTTGTTTCTTCTAAAAGTTTAAAGCCATGATATATTTCATCTATCATAAATGTCATTAGTTAATTGCTCCTTCCTTTTAATTAAAAATTAGTATTACTATTTATATACTCATTGAAAACTCTTTCTACTCTATAATATTCTTCCTTTAATTCATTAAATAGATTCATCATATTGCTATTATTCTCTTGATTTTTACCATACATTTCTAATGTAGATGCTATTTTGTGCATGCCATGGATATTGAGAAAAGCTGTAGATCCCTTTAATTTATGAGCTCTTTTATATAATACGGTATAATCTTTTTCTTCTATTACTTTCTCAATATCACTAAAAATTTTCTCAATATATTCATAATCTATAAAATCTTGAATTAATTCTACTAGTAATTCTATGTCACCATCTAAGTTGTCCAATGTAGTATCTATATCAATTCTAGTATTCATATTATCACCATATATATATTTTTTTATTTTTTCTAAAAGTATATTTCTATCTATAGGTTTTTCTATATATTCATCTGCCCCTATTTCAGTGGATTTGACTCTAAATTTTGATATATCTCCAGCTGTCATAAGTATAATGCCCATATCTTTTGCACAAGTTATAGAATTTTGTATAGTTTTAATTATTTCTAATCCATTAATTTTAGGTATATGTATATCTATAAGAGCCAAATCAAATTTTTTTGATTGTAAATATTCAATAGCTTCTTCACCATCAGAAGCTATAGTTGTATTCCATCCTTGAGATTTTAATATATTTTCAATAACTTTTTGAGTGATTTTTTCATCTTCTACTAATAATATATCTAGTATCTTCTCTTTATTATCCAACATCATTACACCTCAATTTATGAATTATCTCATAATCAATATAGAATTTAATGAGCCATTTTATATATATCCATCACTTCTAAAAATATATCTACTAGATAGGGATCAAATTGAGTACCTGCAGCTTTTTTAATTTCTTTAATAGCCTCATCATGTGATAATGGTTCTCTATAGTTTCTACCATTTGTAAGAACATCATAGGTCTCAGCAATGGCAATAATTCTTGAGGTTATTGGAATTTCTTTTCCACTAATACCCATGGGATATCCTTTACCGTCCCATCTTTCATGATGAAATAAAATAGCTTCAGCTATTTCCATTAGATATGTGGATGATGATGCAATCCTATAACCTGTCATAGGATGTTGTTTTATAATATCCCATTCATCCTGGGTAAGTAAATCAGGTCTGTTGATTATATTATCAGGTATGGATATTTTTCCTATATCATGAAAAATTGCTAACAGTTCTAATTCTTTTAATATTTTTTCTGGTAAACTTAATTTTTTTGCTATGGATATAGATATATCTTTGACCACTTCCATGTGTTCTTTATTTTCATTGGTTCTTTTAATTAAAGTATTTTTTAAGGACTTAATAATTCTTTCATGTGCATTTTTGCTAGCTATTAATTTATTTTTATACATTCTTTTTTCTGCTTCTTTAAATAATTGACTCATATTTTCACTGGGATTATTTTTCGTAGTACATCCTAATGATATACTACCTTTAATTAAAGAGTCCCCTTTATCCATCTGACAACTATTCATAATTCGTTCACAGATTCTCTTTGTAATTTCCTCATTAGTTCTTGGTAATAAAATCACAAATTCGTCCCCGCCCCATCGTGCTACAAGATCTGATTTTCGACAGCATTTTTTTATTTTATTTGCAATTCTCTTAAGTAATCTATCTCCTTCATTATGTCCAAAGACATCATTAGCTAATTTTAGGCCATTTACATCACCTATAATTATGCTCAGTGGTAATTCTCTTTCATTATCATATCTCTTTAACTCTTCTTCAAAATATGCCCTATTATAAAGTCCAGTTAATTTATCATAATAAGTTAGATATTTCATTTTTTCGTCAGATATCTTTCTTTCTGTTATATCTGTTAACAGCGCAGATAGATAACCTTTTTGAGGACAGCTTATATTAATATTCACCCATTTATTTGTAAGTTCAATATAATGTTCACCTATGTAA